>JAESSQ010000256.1 GCA_016764035.1 Gammaproteobacteria bacterium | reverse complement strand
TAAAGGTGATCTGATCGGTATTGTTCGAGCCAGAAAGCTCAGTAAAGCCACCATGCGTAATATTCGCGAAAACCTGTTCTTCGCTTTCATCTATAACGCCGCCGGCGTTCCGATAGCCGCCGGGGTGTTGTACCCAGTGTTTGGCCTGTTATTGTCACCGATGATAGCGGCAGCAGCGATGAGTTTTAGCTCGGTTTCGGTGATCACCAACTCACTACGCTTGCGTAATTTAAAACTGTAAACAGATAGATAAAATAAAAATGGATAACTTATGAAAAAAATATAGCCTAAATTATCTCAAGGGCTAAATAATGATAATACGGATGTATTTTTAGATTGTTTTATTGAACTTTCGGGTTAGTGCATTCACTCTTTTACTTGGATATATAAAAACTATAGAGAGAAATGATATGTCACATGATCATATACCACAGCCATCGCGACGTGTTTTTATTAAAGGGCTTGCAGCGACGGCTGCAATCGCCTCATCAGGAATGCTTCCATCAGTCTTATGGGCGCGTTCATCAGCGACCGAGTTGACGGGTACGGAGTTTTTTCTGGATATCGGTGAGCAGGAAGTCAATATCACAGGAAAAAAAGCAACGGCAACACTAATTAATGGTTTGCTGCCCGGTCCTGTACTGCGTATCAAAGAGGGAGATGCTGTCACGATTCATGTCACAAATAATCTCCCGGAGATGGTCTCGATTCATTGGCACGGCATCATATTAGACGCCGAGATGGACGGTGTTCCTGGTATCAGCTTTCCCGGTATCGAACCAGGTGAAACCTTTACCCATCGTTTCAAGCTGGAACAAAGTGGTACCTACTGGTATCACGCACACACCTTAGCTGAACAAACAGGTGTTTACGGCGCACTGATTATAGAACCTGAGGACTCGTCGGTGGAGGAAAAGGTCGACAGAGATTACCCGGTGATACTCAGCGACTGGACGGATGAGAATCCAATCAATGTTTTTCTGAATTTGAAAATGATGGGCGGTTATTATAATTATCAGCAGTTAACCGCGGGTGATTTCTTTGATGATATCGCACAAGTCGGTTTAAGCCAGGCGATGAGCACACGTAAACCCTGGAACAAAGCCAGGATGAGCCCGACTGACTATAGTGACATTACCGCATCGACGTATACGTATTTGATGAATGGGACGTCACCGGCTGCTAACTGGCATGGTGTGGCAAAAGTCGGAGAAAAAGTACGTTTACGGTTTATTGGTGCGATGACGGGGTCTTTTTTCGATGTGCGAATTCCGGGGTTAAAACTCAAAGTGGTTTCAACCGATGGCCAGGCTGTGCACCCTGTGATGGTGGATGAATTCAGGATTGGCCCAGGCGAGACTTACGATGTCATCGTCGAAATACCCGATGATAAAGCCTATACCGTTTTTGCTCAATCTATAGAACGCTCAGGTTATGCGAGGGGAACATTGTCTGCCAGCCCTGAAATAACCTCTGATGTTCCGAAAATGGATAAACGTGTCCTGCTCACACTGAAAGATATGATGGGCACGATGGCTGATGCCGAACAAGCAGAAACCATGTCGATGGATATGAACAATGAAGGCATGGTTAAAAAGGGTTTAGCTACCGCGTCCAGAAAAGTTCGACACGCAAGTACAGAATACGGTGCGGGTGTTGATATGCGTGTCGATATGCCGCGCTTTAATCTTGATGACCCTGGTCCCGGTTTACGCGATAACGGTCGACGGGTATTAACCTACGCTGATCTGAAAAGTGTTCACAAACTCGAGGATAACCGTATTCCAGACCGCGAAATTGAAATTCATCTGACCGGAAATATGGAGCGTTTTATCTGGTCGATGGACGGGCTCAAATTAAACGAAGCCAAACCGATACACTTTCCACTGGGTGAGCGAATTCGAATCATTTTACATAATGACAGCAACATGCTTCACCCTATGCATCTGCATGGCATGTGGTCAGATCTTGAGTCACCCGACGGAGGTTTTCTTGTGAGAAAACATACCGTCACCGTACAACCTGCGCAACGTGTCAGTTTTCTGGTTACGGTCGATGCACCCGGGCGTTGGGCGTTCCACTGTCATCTGCTCTATCACATGGCCGCTGGTATGTTCCGCGAGGTAGTCGTGGCATGAAACTATTCAAATCACTCTCATATAAAAAACAGTCATTGAATCTGATAATGGCAGCAGTAGTCAGTGTTTTTTCCGCCAATATAATCGCTGGCGAAGCTTCTTCCATGGACATGGTGCCGATGCAAGGTGGTGAGCCACCGCCAGATGCACGCGACCCTTTCGCTAATTCAGGCGGATATGAATATCGTGGAATGGCTGGCTGGGAAGAGACGGATGAAATATCTATTGGCAAAATTATTATCGACCAGTTGGAGTACCGAGACGGAGACAAGTAAAATTTACAACGCTGGGATATACAGGGCTGGTTAGGTACTGACTATGATAAATTCTGGTTTAAATTCGAAGGTGATATTCCCGTTGGTAAAAGTGAAGGAGAGTTAGAGTTACAGACATTATATAGCCGAGCGGTATCAGCTTACTGGGATATGCAGTTCGGTGTACGTTTTGATCGCGTCTATGGCGGCGGAAACAGTGAAAGTCGTTTATTAGGCGTTTTTGGCTATCAGGGCCTGGCACCTTACTGGTTTGAGATGGAACCTGCTGTTTTCATCGACGATGATGGAAATGTATCAGCGCGCATGACGACCACCTATGACCTTTTAATCACGCAACGGTTGATCCTGCAGCCCAGGATAGAATTTAATCTGTCCGCTAATAATGTACCGGAATTTGGTGTAGGCAAAGGCGTTAACGATCTGCAACTTGGTTTTCGATTACGCTATGAATTTACACGTAAAATAGCACCTTATGTTGGCCTGGCGTGGCAGAAACAATATGCTGATACCGCAAAACTTACCTCGGCAGATGGTGGTGTCGTGGAAGATGCTCAATTTATTGCTGGTATACGTCTATGGTTTTGAGATGATAACAACGATGCCTGAAAAAATTATTAAATTTTTTCTAAGCGCGGGTGTGGCATATAAATGTAGTGAAAATCTGGTATCGACATGCTAGTGAAGTAGTTGTATCTTAAGAAGCAGATAGTCTAGTCGATTTCTTTTGGATCAATAACAGGCAAGAGGAGAATAAAAATGAGTACTCTTGAACAATAGGGTTTATTACTGGGCCTGACCGTCGGTACTGCTTGTTCTATACTGTCTGTATACCATCTTGCGAACGCTCGGCAGGACGCGGCAGGAGCCGGGTAAAGATGTGCCTGCAAGTTTGTCTCGAAGAGAAGTTGCATAGTTTTGCGCTAATCAAAGTAGCAGGTGTTATATCATTACCGACGCTGATGAATATCAATATGTCTGCCAGTGTATAGTTGCAGGTTAACTAGATTCTACGTGATTTGGATGGTGATCTACCAGTGCTTCGCTGAGGCTTTTTCCCATTCTGTCTTCCAGTTTTCAGGGATATTGTTACAGCCCAGCAGGCAGCAAGATTTTATGTTTGGGTATAGCTCTGCGTAGTTTTTTATTTGCGTACCATTAACGCGACGGTTGATGTGTTCAGGTTCTAATTCATCAATGTCCTTAAGTCCACTGGTAGCGATTAATTCAGCCAAATGTTTAACTGTCGAGTTTTGGTAGTTAACTACACGTTTTGATTTGTCGTCGATGTCTAGTGCCTTGTAACGTGCAGGGTTTTGAGTGGTGATGCCAGTCGGGCATTTATTCGTGTTGCAGCTTCTGGAATGTATACAGCCAAGCGCGAGCATCATGTCACGTAGTGAGTCTTCTTTGATCCGAGTTATAATCATCAGTAATCTTAAATTTGTATAGTGTCAAAATCTTACAGCCTAAATATTTAAGGCTGGCTCGTGGCTGGAAAAGAATAATTATTTTTTGATGGAACTTTGCTAGACTTAAAGTTGCCTTACCAAATTATTGATCATGATATACAACAGAACTTTATTGCGGAATATGCCTGGACTGAAAAAAATATTGTTATCTATACTTGTCATCTGTACCTTCGGTTACGGAAGTGCATGGGCGTATGACGACCATGCACTCGCGATAAACAGCGATGAACTTGATAATATAATATTGACATCTCTCTATCTGGGTAATCAGCCAGCCGATCAGCACGCAGGTGATGAAAACTCAGAGCATGCGTCTTCTTCAGATGTGGGTTGTGACCATTGTGGGCATATTTCAGCGCACATACAGGCGATTTTCACGAAGAACGGTTATCTCTGCAATATGAATCAGTCAAGTGAACTTCTGGAATTCTCCGAAGATTTAACTACGTTTGTCGTAACACCCGATCTAAGACCTCCCCGCGTTTAACTCCTGAAATTGTAAGCACTATTTATAATAGTGCTGCTTGGAGCACACACCTGAAATACACAGGTTTGTGTTTGTCGTATTTTACGAGAGTTAAACAATGATAAACCTAAAAGTTAAACGTGGCCTGTTTATAGCCATTAGTTTCGTATCTGTCGCATCCATTATCGATGCTTCCGTAGTTGGCGTCAGTTATGCTGGTGTAGTTAATAATACTGTAATTAAACAGACGTCTAAAGTAACCAGAAGCAAAGTAATTTTGCAACGTTGGTTAAACAAAAATGTAAATAATCATCCCTTGGTATTGGCTGCGAAATCGGCTGTGGACACTGCCGGTTATCAATTAGTGGCAGCTGATAAAGCGCTCTATAACCCGGAACTTGAGTTCGATACTGAAACGGCAGAAACTGACTCAACATCAATAGGCTTGAGCCAGACTATCGACTGGGGTGATACTCGAGGTGCCAGGACGGCAGTAGCGGGTTCACGAAAAACTGCTGCGCGCTATGCGTTAGAGTCCTCCCGTCGCGAAGTTGCAATAGCATTTCTCGGTGGTCTGTCTGGTTACCAAATGACGATGGCGCTGAGAGAACTTGCAGAGCAGACCAATACATTGATGCAACGTTCTGCGAAACTAGCCAGGCAACGTTTTGATGCCGGCGATCTTAACAAGGTCGAAGTCGATCTTGCTAACCTGACTTTCGCACAGGCACGTTTCAAACGTGCTGATGCTGTCTCGCAACATGCACGTGCAGTACAAAATCTGATTTCGCTTAGTGGCAGTGTGAATACTGACTGGTCGAAATTGGCATCGTTGTTGGCAGACCTTGATATGCCTGATCCGGTTTTAAATCAAAACACAAAATCGCAGGAAATCGAAAAGTCAGTTAGACGGTTACCGCGGATGCGCGAGATCCTTTCGCGAGTAAAAGCTGCACAGGCGAATGTGAAAGTGCAGGCCGGTCTGGGTACGGTGAATCCAACCATCACCATTCGTGCGGGTAAAGAAGAGCAGGATACTTTACTCGGACTTAACTTGTCTATTCCATTACAAGTCAGAAACAACTTTCGGGCAGAAATCTCTGCTGCTAATGCAGAAATGATTCAGACAGAGCGTGAATCTGTAAACGATTATCGTAAACTCAAAAGTCGACTTGAGGTCGCCATTATCTCTTACCAGTTAAGTCGCGAGGCATGGCAGGCATGGGAAAAATCCGGCGCAAATACACTGAACGAACAGATCAAATTACTCGAGCGTTTATGGAAGGCCGGTGAATTAAATACTACCGATTATCTGATACAGCTTAATCAGGCACTGCAAACCAAAGCCAGTGCTATCGAACAACGTGGCCGTATGTTGACGGACTGGAGTGAATGGCTAATCGCTTCAGGAAAAATCGGGCACTGGTTGAATAACCAGCAGGCAACTAATACGAGAGACAAATAATGGATACCAATGTAAATAATTTAGAAATATTAAATATGAACTTTGTAAAAGTTCTGCTGTTGACAGTATCACTTACCATGATGAATGTTGCATTTGCAGCAGACGGTCACAGAGAAGCTGATCATGATGACAGCGGTCACGAGGAGAGTGGCCATGAAGAAGGTGGTCGCGAAGAAGAAAATCACGAAGAAGAGCAGTCAGTAAAGCTGACCAGCAGGCAACGCGAAGTGGCGGGCATCGCCGTCAAAGCTATCCAATTACAAGGTGTCGCTGATGTTGTTAATGCGCCCGGTGAAATCATGTTGAATGAATATAAAACGACTTCGGTAACACCACGAGTCTCAGCACAGGTTGTCGAACGCCAGACAAAACTGGGCGATTCGGTGAGTACGGGTCATCCTCTGGTGACGCTTACCAGTGTGGAAATGGCAACCGCACAGGGCGATCTGCTGGTGTCTCATCGCGAGTGGTTGAGAGTGAAAAAGTTAGGCAGAAAAGTCGTATCGGCAAGACGTTATACCGAGGCGCGGGTAAATCATGAGCAGGCAAAAGCGCGTGTATTGGCTTATGGCATGTCTTCAGCACAAGCCGATGAATTCATGAAAAGTGGTGATGCTACGCAAGCTAATGGCACATTTCAGTTGTTGTCCTCTCAGTCAGGTACGGTCATCGCGGATAAATTTATCGTCGGTGAACTCATCGAACCAGGCCGGGCACTGTTTGTCATCAGTGACGAATCTTCACTATGGGTGGAAGCCAAACTGACATCCACCCAGGCGGCGCTGGTATCGACCGGTAGTAAGGTCAATGTTATCGCTGGCAACCGGCATTTTCCAGGTGTGGTAGTGCAGTTGCACCATGCATTAGATGAAGACACACGTACACTCGGAGTGCGTATCGAAGTGGCTAATCCTGAAGATGAATTACATCCGGGTGTTTTTGTTCAGGTGCAGATAAACAGTAATAGTAGTAGTGAACAGGTGCTGGCAGTGCCTGTCGACGCGGTACTGAGAAGCCCGGACGGTGACTGGGTGGTTTTCACCGAACACGAAACCGGTGAATTCGAGCCACAGGAAATCGAGTTTGTCAGAACGGTTGGCAATCTGATCGTGATCGAAGGTATCGCGCCCGGTACGCGTGTCGTGACGAGCGGGGCTTTTTTTGTTCAGTCAGAACTGGCTAAAGCCGGTTTCTCCATACATAACCATTAGACGTAGCCACCAGGAATTAATATTATGTTAGATGCAATTATAAACTGGTCAGTCAAGAATCGTTTACTGGTGGTTCTTGCCTTGATAGCAACTGCCGTTGGCGGCAGTCTTATTTTGCCACAACTCAACCTGGATGCGTTTCCGGATGTGACCAATGTACAGGTGCAGATCAATACCGAGGCGAGAGGACTGGCGGCGGAAGAGGTCGAGCAACTGATCACTTTTCCGATCGAAGCGGTGATGTATGCCCTGCCCGATGTCGAAGAAGTACGCTCTATCTCCAAGACCGGACTGTCGGTAATTACGGTGGTGTTTAAAGAAGGCACCGATATCTATTTTGCTCGACAACTGGTGTTCGAACGGTTGCAGACGGCGAGAGAGCAGATACCTGATGGCATCGGTACGCCGGGCATCGGTCCAAATACGTCGGGTCTGGGGCAGGTCTATCAATATATCCTGCGTGCAGACGACAATGAGAAATATGACGCGATAACCCTGCGCAGTTATAACGACTGGATCGTTAAATTATTGTTGATGCCGGTCGGTGGTGTTACCGAGGTGCTTTCGTTTGGTGGTGAAGTACGTCAGTATCAGGTACAGCTTATCCCGGATAGACTGCTGGCATATGAACTGAACGGCGATGATGTCGCCACGGCAGTCGAAAATAATAACCGTAATGCTGGTGGCTGGTACATGAACCGCGGTGCCGAACAACTGGTGGTGCGTGGTGTCGGCTGGGTGCGCAGTGGTGACGATGGTCTGCGTGATATCGGTAATATTCCGTTAAAAAATGTCGATGGTGTCGTGGTGCGTGTGAAGGATGTCGCTACTGTCGATTTTGGTCCTGAAATTCGCCAAGGGGCAGTCTCTATTACCCGACGTGATGCCAACGGTAATCCCGAAGCACTGGGTGAAGTGGTCGCCGGCGTGGTACTCAAGCGTCTGGGAGCAAACACCAAAGCGACCATCGACGGCATAAAATCTCGACTAGCAGCTATTCAGACGGCGCTACCCGATGGTGTAACGTTGGAGCCGTTTTATGATCAGGCCAGCCTGGTCGATCAGGCGGTATCTACCGTTACGAAGGCATTGCTCGAGGCTTTCGTTTTGATTGTGATCGTACTGATGCTATTTCTTGTCAACCTGCGCGCGACGTTTTTGGTGCTTATTTCGGTACCGATCTCTATCGGTTTGGCCCTGATGGCGATGGCCCACTGGGGTGTATCGGCTAACCTGATGTCACTCGGTGGTCTGGCGATTGCCATCGGCATGATGGTCGACGGCTCGGTGGTAATGATGGAGCATATCTTTAGCCACCTGACACACGCAGATGAACAACACGGTATGCATCAAAAACAGGCGCTTGATGACAAACATCCCTACGATTCAGCGCATGATGATCACGGTATGGCATTACGCATTAAGGAAGCCGCGCGCGAAGTCGGCCGTCCGGTATTTTTTGCAGTGCTCATTATAATAATCGTATTTGCGCCACTATTCAGTCTTGAAGGCGTCGAAGGTAAATTGTTCCAACCGATGGCAATCTCGATTGTGTTGGCGATGATGGCTTCATTGCTGGTTGCCCTGGTGGTGGTGCCAGCACTGGCGACCTACTTATTCACCAAAGGGGTGCAACATAAAGCAGGTTACGTGATGCCACCACTGGAAAAAATATATCAAAAAGCGCTGCCCTGGGCACAGGCAAGACGTAAAGTTGTCGTTATCTCTGCGCTGGTTTTATTTGTAAGTTCACTGCTGCTGGTTCCTTTTCTCGGCACCGAGTTTGTTCCAGAGCTGGAAGAAGGAACATTGAATATCCGAACCACGTTAGCACCGTCTTCCAGTTTGGAAACGTCACTGAAAGTTGCCGCTAAACTGGAAGCCGCGTTACTGACATTTCCAGAAGTTATCTACGCGACCAGCCGTGTCGGTCGTCCAGAAATTGGCGGTGACCCGGAGCCGGTATCGAATGTGGAGACGTTTGTTGGTTTAAAGCCAGTACATGAGTGGACCAGCGCTTCCAACCGGCAAGCATTGCAAAAACTGATGGAGCGGAAAATGTCGGAATACCCAGGACTGTTATTTTCGTTCTCACAACCCATTGCGACACGTGTCGATGAATTGCTTTCCGGCGTGCGTGCACAGCTGGCGATTAAACTGTTCGGATCCGATCTGGATATGCTGGCGCTAAAAGGCAGTGAGATTGAAGCACTGGTAAAAAAAGTAGAAGGTACTCGTGGTGTTGCCATGGAGCAGATCGGCGGTGAAGCACAGCTTGTGGTGCGCCCCGATCGCGACAAACTGGCACGATACGGCATCCCGGTGGCGCAGGTGATGGATCTGGTCGCCGATGCCATCGGTGGACGTGTTGCCGGGCAAGTGATTAACGGTAACGAACGTTATGATATCTATGTGCGCCTTGCAAAAGAGTATCGCAACGATGTTGATTCGATTCGTAATCTGATACTGCAGGCACCAGGTGGTGCCTGGGTGAGATTGGGTGATATCGCACAGGTTGATATCGAATCCGGCCCACCACAGATTCGACGTGATGACGTACAACGTCGTGTGGTTATCCAGACCAATGTCGAGGGTCGTGACATGGGTGGTCTGGTGGCCGAATTGCAACGCCGTATCGACGATGAGATCGACATGCCACCAGGGTATACCGTGGTATTCGGTGGCCAGTTCGAAAACCAGCAACGAGCACAGGCGCGCCTGATGATCGTGGTACCGGTATCGTTGGGACTGATTCTTCTGTTGTTGTATTTTGCATTCAGTTCAGTCGGTCAGGCGTTACTGATTATGCTCAATGTTCCACTGGCGTTGATCGGAGGTATCGCTGCCCTGTTTATCTCCGGACAATATCTATCGGTACCTGGCTCCATTGGGTTTATCGCATTGTTCGGTGTCGCTGTGCTCAATGGTGTGGTGATGGTGAATGCGATAAATCAACGTATTTTTGTCGGCGTAGACATCAATAAAGCGGTGTTCGAAGGTGCACTATCACGTCTGCGACCGGTGCTGATGACCGCATCGATCGCAGCGTTGGGGTTGATACCGATGTTACTGGCGACCGGTGTCGGTTCTGAAGTTCAGCGACCATTGGCAACGGTGGTGGTCGGTGGGTTATTTTCTTCGACCCTGTTAACCCCGTTTGTGGTGCCGGTCTTATTTGAGTATTTTTCAAAAAGTAAAGACTCAGACTAATATTGTGAAACGTCCTGCGATAAATATAGGGGCGTTTTTTTATTAAGGAGAATGTTATGGCAAGCAATTAATAGAGGTGCCCATAATGTTTTTATTGATTATGTAGCAATTTAACTATTATTTTTTAATTGGAGTTTACTAAATATTATGCATAAAAAACTATTACTTCTATCCCTGGTTGTTTTAAGTATGACTGCTTATCAGTATGCGTTCGCACATGGTGCCGGCGGAGGTGGCAGCTCATATGATTTCGATGCAAGAGAACGTGCTGTAGAGCGCAATGCTGAAAAAAAACAGGATCAAGACGACTGGGCTGATTTCATGAAAGCTGTGAACGAGCCAAAGAAAGAAAAAGAGCATGAAAAGAGTCAAGATCACGACCGTCATGATGGTACGTCAGAAAAATAATAATAATTTTTCAATCTTGATATAACTGTCTAAATCATGTTGGTTACATACGCGAATGATAACTGTTATTATTCGCGTTTAATTGATGTTTTTATTGAGATCCCACTATGAGAGCGGCAACTTATTTATTTACGGCACTAATGTTTTTTGCTAGTCCAGTACTGGCAGATACCCAACAGCTACTTCAACTAATTGATTACGTTGGAGCGGACTACAGTGACGCCGTCATCGATGGAGATATTGTCAATCAGGCAGAATACGATGAAATGCTGGATTTTTCTGCTGGTATTACTCAACATCTTGCTGATCTGCCTGATCATAGTGTAAAAGCTGGGTTAATTGATAATGCACAGTTGTT
>JAESSQ010000255.1 GCA_016764035.1 Gammaproteobacteria bacterium | reverse complement strand
TCATTATTATAATTTCACTCCTGCCACAGCATCGTAAACAGGGCCTAACACTGCCATCATAATCCACATCATTATTCCGCCAAGAATAACTGTAAGTACTGGCAAAATTGCAGGCTCTATTTTTTCAATAGACTCCTTAACTTCTCGATTATAAAAATAACTTACGTTCAACAATGCATCATCCATTGCACCTGTATCTTCACCAACTTTTAACATACGTACTATCAGTGATGGAAACACACCAACTGCCTCAAAACTTTTACTTATGATCACACCGTCAGAAATGCTGTTCCTTGCTTCTTTTATTGACGCTTCCAGAACCAAATTGTCGACCATGTTTTCAGATATTTTTAATGCGTCAAGAACTGTAATACCTGAGCTATACATCATGGCAAAATAACTCGCAAAACGCGCCAGTTTTATTTTCATCATCAACGGGCCGAACAACCACAAATTTAACTTGAGCCCATCAAAATAATATTTAACTTTATGGTTATTTTTAGTAAGTTGCTTTAGTCCAAAATATATAATAAAAGGTAAGCTGAATATCAAATACCAGTAATTGATAAAAATATCAGATATTTCTATTAACACTTTTGTATGCATAGGGATTTCTGTACCAAGATTTCTAATGAATGGCAACATCTGTGGCATTAGATACATCATTAAGAATGAAACCACCAACAAAACAATGACAGAAACAATTGCAGGGTATATCATTATTTTTTTTGTCTGCGAAACCAGCTCATCCTGCCAGCGTATACTTTCTGCAAGATCTTTTAACACCACGGCGAGTTGACCTGTTTCTTCGCCTACCCGAACCAGGGTGACATAAACCTTATCGAATATAGCTGGGTGTTCAACCAGGGCTAACGATAATGTTTTACCGCCTTCTATATCATCAATAACCGTTTGCAAAACATCAGTAAAATGACTGTACTCAATACTATCTCGGATATCTTTTAAGCTGTCGATTAAAGGCACGCCCGATTTAACCAATTGTTCGATATGAAAAGTGAAATTTATTAGTTCGCGACGACTAATGCTCTTACTACGAAATACTTTCTTGGCTATTTTGCTTTGCTCTTTGTAGCTAAGCAGGTCAAAACCCATGGTTCCTAATCTTTTTTCCAGCTCCATAGGGTTACTTGCGACCATCGTGTCACTACGTATTTTTCCAGAAGCATCAATTGTTCTAAAACTATAATCAGGCACGTTTTTACCTATCGCGGACTACACACAGTCACATCATTCGTTGTGTTAAATCTATAACACGTGAAACTTCATTTAAGGAGGTTTTGCCCTCAAGCACACACCGGACCGCATCATCTGCCAGTGTTTTATAACCCGTTTTTATTGCTGTTGCTTTTAATTCTCCCAGTGTTGCGCGCTTCGCAATCATTTCATCAAGTTCATTATTTATTCTCAGTGCTTCAATAATAGCTACACGACCTTTATAACCTGTGTTGCCACAGTGAGAGCAGCCTTGTGCGTCGTATATTTTGTGTTCATGGTTATCAAATTCGATATCGAGTAACTTACTTTCTATTTCATCCGCAACCTTTTCTTTCTTACATTTTGGACACAATAAGCGAACCAGACGCTGGCTGATAACACCTATGATATTGCCGGTCATGATGTCAGGCAAAACACCTATATCCAATAAGCGTGGAAAGGTACCAACTGCAGAGTTTGTATGCAAAGTAGATAGCACCTGATGGCCTGTCATTGCTGCTCTAAAAGCCATATCGGCTGTGTCTTCATCACGTATCTCACCGATCAGAATAATATCTGGATCCTGACGCATCATTGATCGTATGCCATTTGCAAAATCCATACGTGCGACTTCATTGATTGAGGTCTGCCGTATCATATCCATTGGATATTCTACTGGGTCCTCCAATGTCATAATGTTTACCTGTTCTGATTTGACATAATTAAGCAGTGAGTACAGTGTCGTTGTCTTACCGCTACCTGTCGGTCCGGTAACCAGGATAATGCCTTCTGGCCTGGCCATCATCAATTTCAGGTCATTTAGCGTTTCTTCATGAATACCTAATTCGTCCATAGGTACAATACCTTTGGCACGATCTAACACACGTAAAACAATATTTTCGCCATGCGTAGTAGGTAGCGCTGATACACGAAAATCAACCCTGTGTCCCTGCACCTGTAAACCCAGGCGTCCATCTTGTGGTATACGCGTTTCAGCAATGTTCATACCGGACATTACTTTCAGCCGCACCACAATCGCTGACCAGTAATCTTTATGCAAGCTACGAATTTGTCTTAGTACACCATCAATTCGATAACGTAGTCGTAAAAAACCATCTTCTGGTTCAAAGTGTATATCTGAAGCTTCCCTCTTAACTGCATCAGCAAGTATTGCGTCAACCAACCTCACCAATGGCTGGCTGTACTCATCTTCTGTAGCGTCCAGACTACGGTAATCAATTTCACCGGTTTCTATCTCCCGTAATATTCCGTCAACAGATAATTCATAGCCATAAAACTGATCGATGGATTTTTTAATTTCACTCTCGCCTGCCACCATCGGTGTAAGCTCGATTTTTCTTCCTAAAATTGCATGAACTCTGTCGAGTATCATCAGATCAGACGCGTTTTTCATTGCGATATACAAACGCTGCTGTTCTTCATCAAAGCTGACGGGTACAACAGTGTATCGTTCAGCAATGTCCTTTTCGATCATATCCAGTGCCGTTTTATCTGGCACAACGCTTGTCAGATCAACACTGGCAATGCCTAGCACATGACTGATAGCGTCACGCATAACTGACTCAGATACAAAGCCAAGAGCTACCAGCACCTCGCCTAATAAACGACCATTTTTTTTCTGTTCAGTTAACCCTATATCAAGTTGATCTACTGAGATCAAACCTTTCTCAAGCAACTGCTGACCAAGTTTCTTTTTCACATTAAGTATATTGGGTGCATTCATGATGTTAATAATCTACTTATAACTGACTCAATTTATTAATTCGTTTTTTCACTGCATCACGTGAAAACCCAGCATTTTTATTATCAGACTTTATTAAGCTATCTTTATAAAATGTTAACGCTTGTTTTTTCTTACCTAAGTGATCCATGCTTACCGCTAGATTAAAAAGGTAATCTGCATTATCATTATTACGCTTCCATGCTTCAAAATAATATTTTTGTGCTAACTGCCACTTGTTTTGTTGCGCATATATATTGCCTAACTGAAAATTCAACTGATGCGAATCCGCATTTTTTTCAAGCATGGCCTGTAGATAAATTTCATCTGATGCCAATGACGATTGATCACTACGTAAGTTAGATAATGCTGCTGTCGCGATTGGGTCTCGAGGGTCTAGCTCCAGCAGAGAAAAATAATAGGTCTTTGCTTTTGCATTTTCTTTTTCAATAACAGCAATTGCCGCAAGCCCTAACAATGCATCTCTGTTATTGGCTTCTAGTGATAAAATATCAATGTATAATTCTTTCGCTTTACTGTATTGCGCACTTTCATAACTAACCCATGCTGCCTCAAGTTTTTCACCAACAGGATCATTTTTGTTTACTTTTTTTATAGATATTACAGCCGACGATTTATTATTTACTAACGGCTTTCCAACACCTGCATTTCGACGCGCATCTGTAACCTTACGTTCTGAAGCAATCTTATTTTTTGCATACACGACTTTCTCATTGAGACTAGAACCATCACTTACTAAGTTTTGTATGATTGCCGATTTATCAGGGACTTTTTGTCCGTTAGTTTTCAAACGCATCGATTGCATCGCAATCTGATGCTTACGTTCTAATGTTTCGACATCAGCCTGTAGATCATAATAATAAAACATACCCCCCGAGATAAGGATTACCAGACCCGTCATTAAGAAACTAAAAACAATAATTTTTTTATTCTTTTTACATCACGGTTTGTCTTATAAATTAACAGTGATAAGCCATCATCAGATATTGAATATTTTTCTTTACTAGTGTTTATGTTTTCAGAATTTAAACCTTCTGATTGAGGCGTTTTGCTAACAACATCTTTTTTCGAATCGTTTTTTACAGCATCAGATATTTCTAATACAACAGCAGCACTTTTCTCTTCAACCGGGATTTCATCTAATGTTAATTCTTCCGTATATTCGTTACTTGCAACTTTTTTAACCACATCATCGTCAGCATGCGCTAATGACAATGATTGTGTTTCTAACGTAACAACTACATCAGGCTCTCTCTTTTTTACAGTCTGCGAAGAATTTTTATTCGTAGTAGAGTCAACCACTTGCTCTTTCGGTGATGCCTTTTTACCGCTAGACAAATTATTGCCGGCAGCTTTTTGCTTGTCATCTGCAGCTTTTTTGAGGGCGTCTAATAATAAACTCATAAACTTTCGCTCTATCGCTCAGAAAGTTTTTTTGATGTTTCCTGTTGCAAATCTTCTAACAAATATTTTTTATAATTGGCTAAATCACCATCGAGACTCGCATTCTCTATAACCACTGGACGTATAAAAATTACAAGTTCAGACTTTACATATTCTTCTTCAGTATATGAAAACAAAGCTCCAAGCAAAGGTATGCTAGATAAAAAAGGTACGCCACGACTTTCTTTATTAATCTGGTCTTGCATCAAACCACCAATAATCGCGGTTTCTCCATTATTTATTTTCAACATGGTCTCAATCTCGCGAACTTGTATAACAGGTATTTGACTTACCACACCTTGTGCGGCCAGTAGCGGATTAGGGTCATTAACAAATCGAATAATTCTAGAAATAGTAGGGCGCACGTTAAGCGTTACTACTTTTTCTGCGTCAATAAAAGGTGTTACCGACATAACAAAACCAATTGGAACGGTGTTGACATCGGTATCTATAACCACTGTTGAGTTTTGGTTTACCGAGCCTGAATCAACTTCTACATTTGTAGTAAAAAACACTTCGTTATCGACAACTTTTAAAATGGCAGTTTGATTATTAAGTGCCATTACTTTTGGACTTGATAAAACTTTTACATCACCAAATGTTTCGAGAGCTTTTAACGTTATGTTTAACGGGTTACCGTGGATACTACCAGTCGTCGCTAATTGAAAAAACGGCGATGCGCCTAAATTGCCGCCAATGACATCTTGTACGCCACCTTTTGTAACAACTGTTTGACCTCCTACTATTGCCGTTTCACTCACCAACGACCAATCGATACCGGCTTGATAACTATCGCTCAATCGCACTTCTGCTATCGTAGCTTCTATTAATACCTGTCTTTCAACATTACCTACAACCCGATCAATAAAATGCTTGACTACTTTATGCTGTTTAGACGTTGCTCGAACAGCGATAATGCCACTCTCACGATTCACGATGATATTGTTACTTGATTTGGATGCAACATCGACTTCTAAAATAGCACCAATGTTTTGTGTGATTGCTGACCAGAACTTATTGCTACTTTTGTTTTCTATTTCAGAACTCGCTGTATTATCGCCTCCACTTCCACTGTTACCACCACCGCTACCGCCGGTATTTTGAATACCCGAACTTGACGCACCTATCTCAGTCGATACGCTAACTTTACCACTGCTGGAACGCTCAATATTTAAATAGTTAATATCGTATATATGCAGATAAGGCTTATCTACCATTACCTTAATGGTGTCTCCCTCAAGAGTAAAAGTAATATCCGCTTGCGATTCAATACGCTCTAATATTTTCAGCATGGTCTGATCAATCGCATTCATCGTAATGCTGCCAGAGATGTTGTTATCTATATCCAGATTTAAATCTGCATCTCTTGCCATAGAAAATAACAATTCACGAACCGGTACCTGATTTACGACAACGGTGTATGTTTCCAGTTTTTTTCGCACACCTGGACGCGGTAGAGTTGGTGCCTGTGTTATGGGTAATGGAATGTCTTCATTTTTATTGGCAATGCCATCATCTGTTCTTATATGCCCTTCAGAAACGGCAGGAGGATTTGTTGCGCCACAAGCAACGATAACAAGCGCCGTCATTAATGAAACACTGCTTCTTAATAGCCTGTTTTTTATATTTATTATTTGCATTTTATATTTTTAATTTAATTGTTGTACGCTGTTAGTTTGCGCCACCATTTTAGTTAGATCATTTTTTAATGAGCTAACACGGCGTAAGTAGGGGTCACTTGCTCTGAGTGAAGAAGGCAAAGTCTGCAACGTATTTATGGCACTACTTTGTGTAGAAAAATCGTTATACAACACGCTATACCATGCACGTCCATCTATTAGCGTTTCATAAATATACACTTTGCTTAATTCAAGTGTATCGGGAACACCCTGCAAAAACGCCTCAACTTTTTTATGGTCATTTGTTCTAGCCATAAACAATTGAATACTATAATGCTTATCTATCGCACTGTTTAACCACTGTTGTGTTTTTTTCAGCCGTTCATCTACGCGAGATGTGACCGCAAACGTTGCCGTAGAACTTTGCCTTTTAACTGACTCATCCGACAGTACTTTAGCGCTAGTCGGTGTAACGGCTATGGGCAATGACTTTACAACTTCATTCTTTGCAATAGTATTATCAAGTTGATTATGTTGCCCCATGTAGTAGCCACTAAACAAGGCGATAGAAACCAATAAAACGCTACCGCTGGCAAACACTATATTTCTTTTATCAATGGTTTTCTTAAACTCACTGTCCCGTGCAGCTGATTTTATATGTGACGCGGTAACCGAATGGCTACCTTCAGAATATGCCGCCAACATGGATTTATCTGCAATGATATTAATACGTCGCGTTAAACCATTAGAATATTTTTTTACCACGCCAGCCGTTTTCCGATTAAATATATCGGGGCCTTTATAGCCCACTGCTCGTAAGCGAAAATTTAAATATAACAGGGTATCATCTTGTGGAAATGGCGAAAGATTGAAGCTATGCGTAATACGTTCTTTTAACTGACGTATATTTGGAGAAGCCAATTTCTCATCAAGCTCTGGCTGACCAAACAAAACCATCTGTAGTAATTTGTTTTCATCTGTTTCCAGGTTACTCAGCAGACGAATCTCTTCCAATGTTTCAATCGGCATACTCTGCGCTCCTTCAACGAATAACACGACCTGTCGATTGCTGGCATGTTTTTTCAATAAATGCGCCTGTATTTGCTGCATCACATCCACTTTGCTCATCGCATTGGTAACATCGAGATGCAGCTCATGCGCGATTACATGAAGTATATTATCTGGAGACAAACTCGGATTTGCTATATAGATAACATCGACATCATCAGATAACCTAACTTCGAGCATACGACATAACATGGTCTTGCCACTGCCCACTTCTCCAACCACTTTGATAATGCCTTCACCACTGTGTATGGCATACAATAATGCATCTAATGCCGCACCACGCTGACTTCCTTCAAAAAACAGGCTGGTGTCTGGCGTGATTTTAAAAGGTGGTCGGTTTAGCCCAAAATGCTCCTGATACATTAGTTTGTTCCCAATTTCTGCACTCGACTGTATAAAGTCGTCCGATTTATTTTTAACGCTTTGGCAGCTTTACTAACATTGTTATCATACATCTCTAACGCTATACGTATGCTGCGACTTTCAATTTCATGAATCACCTCATCCAGATCAAACTCATTTGCACGCATCTTATGCATAATGACATCGTCACTAATCGATGATGTATTTTCAACTAAATTTATCGCTGACAACTCTGTCTCCAGCTCTGCGGTTAGCTGTTCTTTATTGACGCTCTGCCCAGGATATTTTGTGCCTAATCGTATAACAATATTTCTTAATTCACGTACGTTACCTGGGTAATCGTAAGTCTGCCAAAGATTTCTGGCGCCTTCATCAAGAATAAACGGCGAGACCGTATCTGCATAGGCTTTTATAAACGCATTCAACAAAAGAAAGACATCGTCCTCTCGCGAACTTAACGGCGGCATCATGATATTTAAAATACTTAAACGATGGTATAAATCATTTCTAAAGTCACCGTTTCTTACTTCTTCCGCCAACGTTCTGTTGGTTGCTGCAATAACACGTGCTTTTGAATGCAATTCTTTCGTTTCACCTACACGATAAAACTCTCCATTTTCAATTACACGTAACAGTTTACTTTGTAGTGCTTTGGGCAGCTCGCCAATCTCATCCAGTAACAAACTACCGTTACCTACTTCGATAAAAAACCCTTTATGTTCTTGTGTGGCTCCGGTAAACGCGCCTTTAGCGTGACCGAATAGTTGTGCTTCCAATAAATCTGGCGCTATCGCTGCACAGTTAATCGCAAGAAACGGCTCATTACTTCGTATACTATTGTCATGTAACGCGCGCGCAACCAATTCTTTACCTGTGCCAGAGGCGCCTTCGATAAGCACAGGAAAAGGCGAATCAGCAAATTGCATAATTTGCTCATTAACCATTTGCATAGCAACACTATCGCCGATAAGCGAAACCGTTTTCTGCGAGTCTCGCTGCTGATCAATTTCATGTAATCGTTGATGGTGTTTTAATCTTGCGATTAACAAATCAGGTTCTGCTGGTTTTGCAATAAAATCAACCGCGCCAATCGTTAAGGCATGTTGTATATTGACGTTATTGTCCTGTCCAGACAAAACTAATACTTTCATATTGGGTTGTAATGACAGCAGCTCACGGATTAACGCAAAGCCTTCATCTGGCTTGTGAGGATAGGGCGGCAATCCCAGGTCTATCAATGCCAAACTAGGCAGCCCATTGTCTGTATTTATTTTTTGAATTGCCTGATGTCGTGAGTCGGCCGTTATAAGCTTATATTGCTTACGCAGCATAAAGCCCAGGCCTTCGAGAATCAAAGGGTCATCGTCAACCAGTAACAATGTCGCTTTTGTTTTTATAGAATTATCAGTATCCATTGAATTTGTTTTTTGTTTATTTTCTGGCATCGGTTTCCCCAAGTATATTTGATGCTATCTATCACACTCTTATATAGCAGAAATGTTGCCATGTTTTAGCCTTGCGCCATTGAAAAACTGATTATTTGTCATCAATAAGAAGAAATGCGTGGTTAAATGTGCAACATGTTTAATATTGTGCTCTACCAACCCGAAATCCCTCCGAATACCGGCAACATTATTCGCCTGTGTGCAAACACCGGATGCCTATTACATTTAATTGAACCGTTAGGCTTTAATCTGGACGATAAACAATTACGACGAGCAGGCCTTGATTACCACGAATGGGCAGAGGTAAGAACCTATAAATCGATTAATGAGTTAAAGCCAAAACAAAGCGTTTACGCCTTATCAACCAAAGGTACAAAACACTACCACCAGGCTACTTTCCAAAGTGGCGACTATCTGGTATTTGGGCCCGAGACTCGTGGCTTACCTGAAGCCTATTTACAGCAGCTAGATAGTGACCATGTGCTGAGACTGCCCATGCATGCAAACAGTCGAAGTTTAAATTTGTCAAACACCGTGGCTATCGTAACCTACGAAGCATTACGACAAAATAAATTTGAAGGCTTTAATTAATATAGAAAGTATGTACTACGAAGCAACGCTCTTACTTACACAAGAGGTATCAGCGTGTTTCCTGTGAAGATTTTCGACTCAATAATGTATTGACTGCCTTGTCGATTGGTAGACCTTCATAAAGAACACGGTAAACTTGTTCAGAAATTGGCACTTCTACACCATATTTACGAGCTAAACTTACCACGACCTGTGCCGTTTTAATGCCTTCAATGGCCTGGCCGATCTCATCACGAACTTGCTCCAGGGTCTTGCCTTGCGCCAGCAACAAGCCTGTACGACGATTACGCGACTGATTATCCGTGCAGGTCAAAATCAAATCGCCCACGCCGGCCAACCCCATAAAGGTTTCTTTATCGCCGCCCATAACTTCACCCAAACGCATCATCTCTGCCAAACCGCGCGTTATCAATGCAGCTCGTGTATTCGCACCAAAGCCAAGTCCATCGGCGGCACCCGCAGCTATTGCTAATACGTTTTTAATAGCACCGCCGAGTTCAACACCAACCATATCCGAACTCTGATAAGCACGAAAACGTCCACTATGTAAATAACCGCATAATTCCTCACAAAAACTCGCCGATTCAGACGCAACCGTTAACGCTGTTGGTAAATTTGCCGCCACTTCTTTAGCAAATGTCGGGCCCGAAAGTACCGCCAGCCTTTTACATTGAGGCAACTCTTCGGCCACCACTTGATGAATAAGCTTACCGCTGGTTTGCTCTAAGCCTTTGCTGGCCCACGCGATACCCGTATCTTCAGAAAATAAATGTGCATTAGTTTGTAGAAATGGTCGGTAGGCATGACTTGGAATGGCAATCAACACCCAGGCAGGCGAGGCCAATACTTGCTCAAGATTGGCACTTAACTGCAAGCGTTCCGGGAAAGTAGTATCAGGTAAATATCGCTGATTACACCGCTGCTCCGCTAATAGCTGAACATGCTCAGCATCATTTCCCCATAATAAAACAGGGTGCCCGACTCTCGCCAAATGGATAGCTAAAGCCGTTCCCCAGGAACCAGCGCCCAGAACAGCGATAGATTGTTTTTGCTTAGAAGCAGCCACGGTGGCTTGGTATTATTTTATATACTAAGGCGATATTAATGCGCTGCTTCTTTATCAGGCTTGGCTTCAGCCTGTTGCTGTAACTGTTGGGTATACAATGCATTAAAATTGACAGGCGCTAGTAACAGTTGCGGAAAACCGCCTTTCGAGATTAGCTCAGACAACGCTTCTCTAGCATAAGGAAACAAGGTTTCAGGGCAATAGGCACCTACCATCGCACCAAGATTATCTTTAGGAAAACCAGTAATAGCGAAAACGCCTGCTTGTTTTACCTCGGCGAGAAAACTGGTTTTTTCATCATGTTTAGCGGTTACCGTAACTTCCAAAACAACCTCATAAACATTCTCTGCAATAAGCTGATTGCTACTATTTATTTGTACGTTTATTTGTGGCTTCCATTCGCCTTCTGTAAACGCCTGAGGTGAATTCGGTGACTCAAACGAAACATCCTTCAAATAAATTTTTTGAATATTGAACTGCTGATTTACTTCACTCATGTCTTTTCCCAAAACCGGCACTTATATTAACAAGGCCGTCAATAATTTAAACCGCGTTATTTATTACTATTTTTGTGACAACGGCATATTAGCCTCTTTCCAGGCAGCGATACCGCCCTCCAAATTACTTACCTGTTCAAAATCTGCTTTTTTTAACGTCTTAATTGCACGTGTTGCTGTATTGCCCGTATTACAATAAATCAAAACAGGTTTATCTTTATGTTTCGAGTAATTTTTCATACTCGCACTTAGCTCATTCATAGGCACATTTTTTGCACCTTTTATATGGCCTTTTTTATACTCAGCGGCTGTTCTAATATCTAAAATCAGCGCATCATCATCGTTGTTCATTAAACGAATAGCCATCGATGGCGAAAGCAGCAAGCCTTTATTCGCCTGATGATCCAGCTCAGCTTTTATCAACATCACCAGCACACCAATTAATGCCGCGAATAAAAGTAAATTATTGGTTACAAATTCTGTCAATTGATCCACAACAATGCCTACTAGCCCCTCTCAAGGAGAAAATAAAAATGAAAAAAGTACTCTAAAACAAAAAACATTCGTTACTACTTAATAAGCGCTATGCAAGGTCAATATAGACCTTTTTAGCAATCTGACTAGACAGGACATACTAGGTAAAAAAACAAATGACGCAAGATAAAATTATCACTGGCTAGAAGAGCAAAAAACTTCCTGCATCATGCCAATTAATCGTACTGTACGTGTATCACCAACACGATAAAATACTTTGTTAGCATCTTTTCTGGAAGCTAAAATACCTTTATCACGCAGGATGGCCAGATGTTGTGAAATATTG
>JAESSQ010000254.1 GCA_016764035.1 Gammaproteobacteria bacterium | reverse complement strand
ATAATACGGCCAAAGCACACCGACTGGTTCATTTTGCGCAGGTGTTTCAGAAACAGGGGGCCGTTGTAGATGCTTTAACTGAGCAATATTTTACGCAGGGCGTGAATCTGAGTGAAGATAAAAATTTACTTGATATAGCGACATCTGTTGGTCTTGATCGCGAGCAAGTAGAAAGGGCGTTATCGTCAAATAAGGCTGTAGACGTTTCCGAAAATATCCAACATGAATATGATCGTGTTGGGGAGTTCGCTGTGGGTAGCGTTCCAGCTTTTATTATCAATGGTACAGAGTTTGTGCGAGGAGCTAACTCGGTGGAGTTTTTTGTTCAATATTTTACGCAACTTGCAAAAGCTTCATAATGATGAATAGGTATATGAATTAAAGGGGCAGATCTATTTTCTCCATTAATTTACATTATTAAAGACTACAGTTTTTAGTCTGGTTACTGGATTACTAGTCCTTTATTTTGGCATTATATTTCACGAATGGATAATCAATATGAACAACACTATATCGTATTCGTTAATCATGCTTTTGGCAGGTTTAGGTATACCAGTCATGGCCGCGCTTAACGGCGGTCTTGCTATAAAATTAAACAGCCCAGCGCTTGCAGCAACAATATTGTTTTCAGTTGGTCTGGTTGTTGCCGTCATCTATTTAATATTTACCGAGGGTATACCCTCAATGCTCTACGTGGAAAATACGCCTTGGTATTTTTACGGTGGCGGTTTTTTTGTTATGTTTTATATTCTTAGTATTTCCTGGGTAGCCCCACGTTTTGGTATTGCTAATGCGGTCGCCTTTGTCTTGTTAGGCCAGCTTATTGCAATGAGTCTAATCGAGCATTTTGGACTTATTGGTGCGCCAAGATATACTCTGAGTACACAGCGAATTGTTGGTTTGGTTTTTATGGTTATAGGTGTTTTTTTAGCCCTAAATAAAAAATAGATAAGAATCCAAAGAGTCGGTGATTAATGATGATCAATTACAAAAATAAACAATTCTTGTTTGTCACCGACCTCTTATTACTTAAGAGGAGGAAAAGGTCAGTCTGTAGTGGTCAAGATGATGAGTTTTCATTAGATTCGACTAGAGGTGGTGCTGCACCTGTGGGAACAAACAATACTAACTCTGGCGGCGGGTCTGTTAACTTGCTAGGTTTGATATTGATTAGTTTAATTGGATTTGTTAGACGTAAAATATATGCTTAATTTGTAGTGTTGGGTGAATTTAGCTATTACGTGTAGCGAATAATAGGGCTTAAGTATACTCACTATGGCTAAATATTATTTTAAACAAGTACAGTCCAGTACCGCAAGATATCTATGGCGTCTGATGATTAGTCCATCATTTGGTTCACTCAATAATTTTTTGTGCGGTTAGCTCAAATCTACATGATAATTAAAACTGCTCTTCTTCAGTAGAACCCGTTAACGCTGTTACTGAAGACTGGCCACCCTGTATAACGGTGGTTACGTCATCGAAGTAACCGGCACCGACTTCCTGTTGGTGCGCGACAAATGAATACCCTCTTTCTGCAGCTTCAAATTCGGGTTGTTGTACCATTTCAACGTAATGTTTCATGCCTTCGCCCTGTGCATATTTATGCGATAAGTCGAACATGTTGTACCACATGTTGTGTATACCGGCGAGGGTGATGAACTGGTATTTATAACCTAAATCAGAAAGGTCTTGCTGGAAGGAAGCTATCTGTTTATCGTTCAGGTTTTTTCTCCAGTTGAAAGATGGTGAACAGTTGTAGGCTAATAATTGCCCTGGACTGCTTGCCTGTACTGCTTGTGCAAATTCTCTGGCAAAGCCGATATCGGGAACGCCGGTTTCGCACCAGACCAGGTCTGCGTAGGGCGCATAGGCCACGCCGCGTGAGATGGCTTGCTCAAGGCCATTTTTGACATGATAGAAACCTTCGGTAGAGCGCCCACCGGTGCAGAAAGGTTTGTCATTGTCATCGACGTCGGAGGTTAATAGTGTCGCTGCTTCGGCATCGGTACGTGCTAATACAAAAGTGGGTACGCCCATAACGTCTGCGGCTAAACGTGCCGAAGTTAGTTTTTGTATGGCTTCCTGCGTTGGTACTAAAACTTTACCACCCATGTGTCCGCACTTTTTAACAGCGGCCAGTTGGTCTTCGTAATGTACGCCTGCAGCGCCGGCGGTAATCATGTTTTTCATCAGTTCGTAGGCGTTTAATACACCACCGAAACCGGCTTCGGCATCAGCGACGATAGGCAAAAAATAATCGATACCGTTTTCATCCTCAGGGCTGATGCCGCGTGACCACTGTATTTCGTCTGCACGTTTGAAAGTATTGTTGATACGACGAACCATGGTCGGTACAGAGTCGTAGGCGTATAGCGATTGGTCGGGGTACATGGTTTCTGATGTGTTACCGTCGGCAGCAACTTGCCAACCAGAAAGGTAAACGGCTTCGATGCCGGCTTTCGCCTGTTGCATTGCCTGACCTGCGGTTATCGCGCCGATGCAATTTACATAGCCTTTCTTTGCGTCGCCGTTAACCAGTTGCCAGAGTCTTTCTGCACCACGTTTTGCAAGCGTATGTTCAGGCTGAACCGAGCCGCGTAATCGCACGACATCTTCTGCGCTGTAGTCACGTTTTACATTTTTCCAACGTGGGTTTTCAGCCCAGTCTTTTTTCAGCTCTTTTGCTTGTTGGTCTCTGGTCATTGCTCTATCTCCTGTTATCGCTATGTAGTGCATTCATTATTTTGTCACTAATTTCTTATGCTGGCGTCGGGCGCGGTGTAGTATAAGGTCAGTATAGCCGTTGGGTTGCGAACGACCTTTAAATACAAGTTCTAATGCTGTTTTAAAAGCCAGGTTACCGAGCCTGGGCGTTAAGGCTATATAGTCGGGATCATGGCTGTTTTGTTTATCGACAATAATCGCCATGCGTTCAAACGCGGTGGTTATATCTTGTTGTGTGCAGAGACCATGATGTAGCCAGTTAGTTAGTAACTGACTAGCTATCCGCAAGGTAGCTCTATCTTCCATCATGCCAATGTTATTTATATCGGGTACTTTAGAACATCCAATACCCTGATTAATCCAACGTACAACGTAACCTAAAATACTTTGTGCATGGTTATTGAGTTCTTTTTCTATTTGCGCTTGCGTTAGGTCTTTATAATTTATTAACAATGGCATGGTTAATATGTCATCGAGATTTGCTCGCATACGTGAACGAATGTGTGATTGCACAGCAGTAACATCAACCTGGTGATAGTGTGTCGCGTGTAATATAGCAGCCGTCGGCGAAGGTACCCAGGCGCAGTTCGCACCCGCGGCTGGGTGGGCTATTTTTTGTTTGAGCATCTGCGCCATCTCATCTGGCATGGCCCACATGCCTTTACCAATCTGCGCCTGTCCCTGAAAGCCGCAGGCAAGTCCTATGTCTACATTCCAGTCTTCGTAGGCTTTGATCCAGTTTTGTGTTTTTATTTTTGCTTTTTTCAGGAAAGGGCCGGCCTCCATACTGGTATGAATCTCATCGCCGGTGCGATCTAAAAAACCGGTGTTGATGAAGATTACCCTTTGTTGTGACGCTTTGATGCAGGCTTTTAAATTGATGGTGGTGCGGCGTTCTTCATCCATTATGCCTATTTTTAAAGTGTTTTCTGGCATGTCGAAAGCTGACTCAACACGCGAAAATAATTTGACAGTAAAGGCCACTTCAGCAGAACCGTGCATTTTAGGTTTGACAATATAAACACTGCCGTTAGGGCTGTTTTTATATTTAGCCAAATTTCTAAGGTCATATAATGCGATTAATCCTGTCATCATTGCATCGAGAATACCTTCAGGTATTTCATCGCCATTGGGCATTATGACGGTTGGCGTTGTCATCAAGTGGCCGACGTTTCGTACCAATAATAAGCTGCGACCGGAAAGGCGGTATGGCTCACCGTTTTTTGTTATGTAATGTCTGTCAGGCGCCAGTTCACGAGTGATGGTTTTACCCGCTTTATCGAAGTGTGCGTTAAGCTCGCCTCGCATTAGCTGCAACCAGTTTTTATATATTAGTGTTTTGTCATCACCGTCTACGGCAGAGACTGAATCTTCGAAATCACAAATGGTAGTGATAGCCGATTCGATGATGATATCTTTTAAACCGGCGTTACCAATTTTAGCGATCGGGTTGTCAGGGTCTTTGTGTAACTCGATATGAAGCCCGTGATTTTTAAATAGTATGACATCAGCGTTACGATAACCGATGTATTTTTTACTGTCGATAAGTGATACCTGTTTGCCACTATGCAGAGTGATCACGAGTTGGTTGTTTTCGATTAGGTAATTCTGCACATCACAATGTTTGCCGTCAGTGAGTGGTATGGCGATATCGAGAAAAGCATTTGCCCACGTGATAGCGCGTTGTGAACGTTTGGGATTTAGTTTATTACTACGCGCGAACTCACCACTATTTTCTATCGCATCGGTTCCGTAGAGAGCGTCATACAGGCTTCCCCAACGTGCGTTAGCAGCATTCAACACAAAGCGAGCATTGTTCATGGGTACGACCAGTTGAGGTCCGGCGATGTGTGCTATTTCGGCGTCGACATTATCAACGTGTATTTTAAAATCGTCGACATCGGGCTCTATATAACCAATGTTAAGAAGAAAACTTTTGTAGTGATTCAGGCTAAAGGTTTCAGCTGAATGTTCTCGGTGATAATCATCGATCTGGCGTTGTAGCTCGTCGCGACGTGACAGTAGCGCGTGGTTTTCGGGGCTTAACTCTTCGGCGATTACGGCTAATTGTTGCCAGACATCATCAGCTTCTAAATCGAGTCCAGGGCATATGTTTTGACTGACAAGATCGTACAGTGGTTTTGCAATACGTAGTCCGTTTGATTGAATATAATCGCTCATATTATCTATGTCATTATGTGTGGTTGAATTAACGCATATTTTGTCGAATATTTTTATCGCTCATAATTTAGTGTTTTGCTGTAGCTACATAAGTATTACACCAATTTAAGGTTTTATGTGGTAATTAACAATACTCGCGCATGTAAACCATGCTATTGCGTTCGTCACTTTATATAGCCTTAAAGTATGCACATTTAATGTATAATTTACCTCCGTTATATGTGATCGTATTGTTTCTATAATATCGTTTGTTTACGTTTTAATACGCACTCTTAAATAAAATTTGCCCGGAGGCATCTTGGCTTCAAAACAGTCAAAAATTTACTACACGCTTACCGATGAAGCGCCGGTACTGGCGACCTGCTCGTTACTTCCAGTTATAAGAGCCTTTACTGCAACCGCGGATATTAAAATTGAGTTAGCGGATATTTCACT
>JAESSQ010000253.1 GCA_016764035.1 Gammaproteobacteria bacterium | reverse complement strand
TGTTTATGTTCCCGTAAAATACCTGGGTCTTTTATCGCGCGTCTTAGTCGTACATTTTGTTCCTGTAACGAGCTAAAGATTCCGGTTTCAATCATTTCCAATGCGCCATCTAAAATCGGTAGGTTATCTAAATGTAACTCGACACTCTTAGCTGATGAGCGTGTCATTTCGACCAGATGGCCGAGCAGACCAAAGCCTGTGACATCTGTACAGGCGGTCGCGCCATGGCGATGCATGCAGAACCCTGCTGCCTGGTTTGATAGCAGCATGCTTTTTAAAGCGGTATCTATCCAGCGGCCTTTGGCTTTAAGGCGCATGTCAGCGGCGAACAGGGTGCCGGTGCCCAGCGCTTTGGTCAGGATTAATACATCACCTGTCTGCATGCCTGATTTACGCATCACCTGTTCACGGCTGGCTAGTCCGGTAGCCGATAGACCAAATGAAAGCTCGGCACCCTCACTGGAATGACCGCCCACCAGCGCAGTATTGCTTGCGTTTAAAACCTCTAATGCGCCGGACATGGTCTGATACAGCTGATCTTCTATCTGATTTTCTATGCCGTAGGGAATGGTTGCTATTGCCATGGCCGACTGCGCTTCAGCGCCCATGGCAAAGATATCACTCAGCGCATGATTGGCGGCAATCTGTCCGAACAGGTAAGGGTCGTCAATAAAGCTACGGAAATAGTCAACACTTTGTACAACCAACTTGCCAGCAGGTACTTCGGTGACCGCAGCATCATCTGGGTCGGCTAATCCGATAATGACATCATCGCGGGTGATTGGTTGTAAGCGATTAACCACACGCGACAAAACCGTGCTGCCTACTTTTGCGCCGCAACCGCCACAGCGCATGGCGATAGCAGAGATCTCATGCAAGGTCTGTTCGTTGGCCATGGCTTTATTGAATTGGGGTGCGCTGTCGGTTTGCATTTCTGGTAGCTGATTAAAGTTGTCCATAAAACGGCGATCGATCCAGTCTTTAACTTTCCATAACCATGCACCCTCGAGTGACCAATTGCCGCGTGATGCGATGGCATATTGGTTGCCTGTGCTGATAAGGCCGAGAAATTTCTTCTGTGGTGTAAATTTTTTTAATGGTTGATTTTGCACTGCACGTGCCAGATTCCGCGCAAGAGGTGGCCCCTGACGAACGGCAAATACACCGGATTTTTCACGTGGGTGGTTTATGACGGCAGCGATGTCACCGGCGGCAAATACGTTTTTATGTGATGTCGATTGCAGACAGTCATTGACTGAGATGAAGCCATTGGCATCGACATCAAGACCTGCTTCGACCAACCATGAGGGTGCAGTGGCATTGGTTACCCATAAAACGGCGTTAGCTTTATACTGCTCGCCATTACTGCTTATCAAGCGGTTTTGTTGTACTTCTTCGATACGGTGATTGGTATGTAGATTAATTCCACGTAAGCGAAGAAAACGGTTAAAGCGTTTTCTTACCTGGTCGTTGTGTGTCGGCAGGATATCGTCACTGTCACAATACAAATCAAATTTTAGAAAAGTGGTTGATATGTTTTTTTGTTTTAATAAAGTATGTAATCGAAATTGTGTCGCTAATGCCATTTCCACGCCGCCGGCGCCACCACCGACGATAGCCAGATGAAAGTTTTTTTCAGTGGTATGAGTAATGATCTCTATCAAGTCATCCCATTGTGTTAAAAAACGGTCGATCGGTTTTACCGGCAAAGTAAATTGTTCAGCACCAGGGATATGCAACGTACCGGGTTTTGAACCGATGTTGATCGAGACAACATCATAAGTGATTGGTGGACGATCTTTACAGATTATTTGATTGTTTGCTAAATCGATATTATGTACTTCTGCGTGATAGATACGCGCTTTAGTAAACTGGGCCAATGGGCGTAAATCGATATGCGCTTCATCATAGCTATAATGCCCTGCGATATAGCCAGGCAACATGCCGGAATAGGGTGTGTGTAAATCACGCGTAATCAAGGTGAGTCGTAAACCAGGCACAGGATGCATGGCAAAATATTTCAATACAGATAGATGGCTGTGACCGCCGCCAATAAGAACAAGGTCTTTGAGTACAGGTACGTCGTCGGTTGTATTCATGCGAGCAAGTTACTTTTGTAATTTAATTTGAAATTTTACGCGCTAAGCATACACGTAAAATTGAAAGCATCGTTAAAATTTGGCGTATTTAAATTGCTTGTAATGCTTAATCTGTAAAAGTTTGTTTTCGACAAATGATTGTGGAACTTGTTCAATAGATATTGCTCTATTAAATCGTTAATAAAATATACTACTTTTGTTGCAGCATCTTCATGACTGCGATATTGTTGGTTGTTTTTAAAATCCATGCCTTGCAAAAATAATCTATGACTGACTCGCTTTCAATGCGTTATCAATTTTTCGATCAACATCCCGAAGCGGCGGACTTTCGTGTTGATGTTATTGAAGGTCTATCTGCTGCAGAACCTTATATCTTGCCTAAATATTTTTACGATGAAGAAGGTTCTCGTTTATTTGAAAAAATATGTAATACAAAAGAATACTATCCAACGCGTACCGAAGTTGGCATCATCCGAAACAATATTGATGATATCGTTGCAACGCTTGGTAAGGATTGTTTATTGATTGAACCGGGTAGTGGAGATAGTTATAAAGTTCGCCTGTTGCTCGATGCGTTAAGGCCAATAGCTTATCTGCCAATTGATATTTCGAAACACTATTTGCAGAATGAAGCAAAAAAATTGGCGGCTGAGTTTACCTGGTTAAACGTGCATGCTATTTGCGCTGATTTTACCGGTAAGCTTGAATTACCTGATCATGTTTCAACAATAAATAGAGTCGCTTTTTTCCCAGGCTCAACTATCGGAAACTTTTCTCCCAGTCAGGCGGTTAGCGTACTCGAAGAAATACGCGCAATGGTTGGTGGGGAAGGTGGTTTATTGATCGGTGTTGACTTACGCAAAGACACGAATGTTTTAGACGCTGCCTATAATGATCAAGCTGGTTATACTGAAAGATTCAATAAAAATTTGTTGGTGCGTATAAATCGAGAATTAGCTGCTGATTTTAATGTTACAGAATTCCAACATTATGCTTTTTATAATGAAAAAGAGCATCGTATTGAAATGCATCTAGTGAGCCAGGAAGATCAACGTGTGCTTATTGGTGATAAGGTGTTTTTGTTTAAAAAAGAACAGTCAATACTTACTGAATATTCGCATAAGTATTCTGTCGAAAGCTTTCATCAGATAGCTTCACAGGCCGGGTTTGAAAACGTAAAAACATGGGTAGATAAAGATCAATTATTTAGTGTGCATTATCTTGTTAGTAATTAAGGAACGGTAAATATGTATTTTTTAAAATTATTATTATTTTGTTTTATGTTATCTGTGCAGGTAAATAGCTATGCTAAAGACTTTGTGTTTACCGCTATTCCCGATCAGGACGAAACGAAATTACAACAACGTTTTGATAAGGTCGCAGCTTATCTTAGTGAGCAACTTGGTGTTCCAGTAAAGTATGTTCCTGTTAAATCTTATGCCGCTGCAGTAACCGCATTCAGTAATAATCAAGTACAGTTGGCATGGTTTGGAGGCTTATCAGGTATTAAGGCACGAGATCGCGTGAAAGGTTCTACAGCACTTGCACAGGGTGTTGAGGATAAAAAGTTTGTTACTTATTTGATTGCTAATAAAAGAACGGGCATACCTTTATCGGATAAATTACCCGATTCTATCAAGGGAAAAGTCTTTACCTTTGGCTCAAAAGGTTCTACCTCTGGACGTTTAATGCCGGAGTATTATGTACGCAATCATTTTGGTGAAGCACCTAAGAATATTTTCTCTCGAGTAGGTTTTAGTGGCGACCATAATCGTACCATTGCCCTGGTTGAGTCAGGTGCTTATGAAGTTGGTGCTGTAAATTATGAGGTGTGGGAGAATGCCGTTAAGTTAGGTAAGGTAGACACCAATAAAGTTTCTGTAATCTGGAAAACCCCTGAATACCCTGACTACCAATGGAGTGTGCGTGGTGATGTTGATGCAACATGGGGTAGTGGGTTTGTTAGTAAAATACAACAGGCTTTATTGGCGATGGATGCACCTGACTTATTAGCAGCCTTTCCGCGTAGTGGTTTTATTACAGCGTCTAACAGTGATTACGAACCCATTAAAAATGTTGCTAAAGAGATAGGCCTTATTGATTGACGATTACATCAAAAACGCTTTCGTTAAAAACTATGCCGTTTTCGTTTGAATTAAAATCTGCCAATCTATGTTATAAAAATGTAGATGTACTAACAAATATCAACCTGTCTATAGGTGCTGGTGAACACGTGGCATTACTCGGCAAGAGTGGTGCAGGCAAGTCGACACTGCTGCATGCCTTGTATCAACAACAACGTTCTTATTGTGCCTTGGTGCCTCAAAACGTCGCCCTGGTCGAAGCTCTAAACGTATTTCATAATGTCTTTATGGGTCGGTTGAATCAGTACAATACGTTTTATAACTTGTTAAATTTATTTTGGCCGCAGCAGGATAAGTTGAATGATATCCAACAACTGGTGCGACCGTTGGGTTTACATGACTTATTATTTAGTCGTACTGGCGAGCTGTCTGGTGGGCAAAAACAACGTGTAGCTATTGCGCGTGCTCTATATCAGAATAATCAGGTGTTACTTGGTGATGAGCCTATTTCAGCATTAGATACCACGCAAGCCAGACATATAATGAAAATATTACATGATCAGCATGATACGGTCATTCTAGCGATGCATGATGTAGAAATGGCGCTATGTTTTGCTAATCGAATTATCGGAATTAAAAATGGCAGTATCGTCATAGACCAGCCGGCCACATCCGTTTCGCTAGCTGACTTACAGTTTTTATATGAATCCTGAGCCAGCGCAATAGTCATGGCTGAACCTATTGTTTCTTTAACAGCGTTATATCCTCGATCTCGAACCGTAAAAATTAGTCTGTTATTTATCGTTGTCGCTGTTGTATGCGCTTTTTTTTCCGACGTGGAGATAACGACACTCTATCCGTGGCAGGAGATGTCACGCTTAGCGCATGGTTTGATAACGCCTGATTTTAGTGATTTCCGAGTAATTGTTAATGCTTTAATGCAGACAATCGCGTTTGCTTTTCTGGGTGTATCGTTAGGTGCGGTGTTTGGTTTTTTACTGTCTTTGGTATTTGACTATCGTTTAGTTCATATGACATGTGCCATATTGCGTTCTGTTCATGAATTGTTCTGGGCATTAATTTTTTTACAATTTTTCGGCCTGCATCCACTTACGGGTGTACTGGCTATCGCCATTCCATTTTCTGCGATTTGCGCAAAAGTGTATGCTGAAATATTTGAAGAGGCAGATACAGCACCATATAACGCATTGCCAGGTGGCAGTCGTCGTGTCGTCAGTTTCTTTTATACGCGATTACCCATGGTATGGCAGCACATAAAAACCTACACCAGTTATCGTCTGGAATGCGGTTTACGAACCAGCGCCGTATTAGGTTTCATAGGCCTGCCAACACTTGGGTTTTATCTTGAAGTGTTTTTTAAACAAGGTTTGTATTCACAGGCGGCGGCTTTATTGTTAACTTTTTATTTGCTAATAGCGACGATGCGTTGGTGGTTGCGGCCACAATTATTATTGGTGTATCTAATATTATCTATTTATATGTTGTTGCCGGCAGCAGTAGATATTGATATGGCCAATGTTAAAAGGTTTTTTACTGAAGATATCGTGCCTTATCCACTACGAGCGTTAGACGACGGTACGACGACTGTATTTGCCACGATACAGAACTTTTTTCATTGGTTTTATGAACTGTTCTGGTTGCAGGCATTTGATGGTATCGTGCAAACATTATTATTAACACAGGTGTCGTTGGTATTAAGTGGCATGCTGGCGTTAATCTTATTCCCATTAATAACTCGGCATTTTCAGGGAACAATCGGACGTGGTTTAGGGCATGGCTTTCTGGTTATATTGCGTTCAACGCCGGAGTATCTACTGGCGTATATTTTTTTACAGTTATGGGGGCCTTCGATGCTACCAGCGATGATAGCGTTGATGTTGCACAATGGCGCCATCATTGGTCATCTCTGTGGCCGTTATGCAAATGAGATTGTTTTACCAAACAATTCTATAAAAGGCGTGAATCTTTTTGCCTGGGAGATTGTGCCAAGAATATATCCACAGTTTCTTGCTTTTCTGTTTTATCGCTGGGAGATTATCTTCCGAGAAACAGCCATACTCGGTATGTTAGGGCTATATACATTGGGTTTTTATGTGGATAGCGCATTCGAAGAAATTAGATACGATCGAGCAATACTGCTAATTGCGATTACCGCCATAATCAATATTGGTATTGATAGCCTGTCTCGTCGCATTCGTCAGTACCTACGATTGACTACAACCGTTCAATGCGGGCAATGACTCTCATATACAAACGAGAGTTTTAATCAATGAATAATAACTGGATGGTATCTTCATGTTTTGCTTAACAGTAGTTACTCCAGATCATATTGTTCTCTGGGTCAATGACATAGACCTTAAAGTGTTTGCCTGAAACCTTGTCTGCATGAGCTAAGGCCTGCGATTTTTTGTCATAAGCGTCTAATGTTATCCATGCATGAGAGTTAGTGTTTGGCTTGTATTTAATTTTCCACATAATTGTATCTCTCTAAATAAAGTTGTTCATTGTCTTCAGGCTAGATTGCTTCATAAATAATATGATTGGACAAGGTTTACGCTAAGAACAATGCTCTGGCTGTTACGTAAATAAGAGCGACAATAAATGACCATGATACGATTTCTACGATCAGTGTTTCCTGTGCTGTTTCTTTTTTAGTTTTCATCCTTATGTCTCTCTTGGTTTAATGTTGTTAGATATGGGTTTTAATGTTTAGCAACCATCACTACTATTAGTGGTGGTAACAGTATCTGTCTGGCTTCCATTAGGCATAAAGAGTGCGTGAGATTGGCTACTCATAATCAGTAAAGTGACTGCAATGAAAAATTTTAAAATGTGCATAATTTACTCGCATCGGATTAATGGAAACTCGTTGTAAAGGCATATTGCAACATGCGTGCCAAAAAATTAGAGCAAGTTTTATTGTGTCTTTTGTATTAAAAAAGGATGTGAAAATTATGGGTGAGCGAGCTTCAAAGCCTTTGATATAGGCATTTGTTTGAATTTTTAATATTATTAGAGGGAAGTTATTTCAGAAATTTTCAGATTTTTTATTTATAATGATTTACAGAAATTTGTGTCATGTTTTAGACAGCGTGTCATGGGCATGACATTACTTGGCGAGATGATGATTGGATATGTGGCTAATAAAGTATGCTGCAAACGAGTAATACCGTTGTGCGGCTAAAGTGCAATATTTATATGGCTAGGGTTTTATTGTTATGGGTAGTACGTCACGGGTGAAGTCATTCATCGATAGTTCTGTTGACTGGGCTTGCTGCTGATAAATTAGCGTATAGGCTAGCACGGTGGCGACATATTCTCTGGTTTCATGAAAGGGGATGGTTTCGATCCAGATATCTGCTGGTAGGGGTTTTGTTTCCGGTAACCACTTTTTAACACGTTCAGGCCCTGCATTATAAGCGGCCAGCGCAAGTGCATAGTGCCCATCAAACTGGTTGAGTAATTTCTGATAATAGTATGAACCGTATTTTACGTTGGTGGCAGGGTTATATAGACTATTCGCACCACGCCAGCGTTCGTTAAAATGTCTGGCAATCTGGCGGCCTGTACGAGGCATTATCTGCATAAGGCCACGAGCACCCACGGGTGAATGTGCTTTTTCATTAAAGGCACTCTCCCGCCGTATTAAACCAAATACAATAGCTGGGTTAAGTTTTTGTTTGGCTGAATTTTTATGTACTTTGTCGGCATAGCTTTGAGGGAAACGCATGGCTATATCGTCCCAGTGTTTGGCTTTGGCAATAGTGAAAATGGCGATCTCATCCCATTGCCATTGTTGCGCTAACTTTGCTGCGATAATAATTTCATTTTTGTTTAATTGCTTGAGCGCATGCCACCATTGCAGTTTGGCCTCATTTTTTTTATCGAGAACCATTAATTCAAATGCAACATGAAATTCCTTGCGGTGTTTTAGATTTGTGATCTCTTCTGGCGAGACGATGATGGGGTTATTGGATAATTTATACAGGCTGTTTACTTTGTCTGCCGCAAGAAAACCGTAAAAACTTCGTTTGTTGGAAAGGTCAGTTAGCAGTGCTTGAGCCATCGCGATTTCATCGGTTTCCATATATGCGCGAGCTAACCAGTACTGCCACTTCTCTTGTGCTTTTTCAGTATCACTCAAAGCATGTATTGCGGTTAACACATTAGGCCAGTTTTGTTCTAGCAATGCGGTTCGTATCCGCCATGTTCTACTACTGCTATCGGGCTCTTCTAATTGGCTGAGGCGATCATAGGCGCCGGACTCACGCTTAAACACAAGTTTAAGTGCTAAGCGTTTTTCCAGCTTTCTGGCCTGATTTTTATTAATAGTAAAACGCTTTTTATTTGTATCCCATATTTGAATGGCTCTGGTAATATCTTTACTTGCCAGTCGATTAATAGCGTGACTGAACATCATGGCTGATTGAGCCTTGTCATTACGCTTTAAAAAAACGCGCATATAGCGTGCTGGGTCACGGTGCAGGTTTATCCAGAGCTGTGCTGTGGCGTGGTGCTTGCCAGGCATAAGGTTTTTTATATATTTAGCGAGACCGACTTTATTGTTATGTAAGGCAGCTTCAAATCGTTGCCATCGTAGATCTTGAGTGAATAAGTTTGATTTTTGTAATTGTACAAACAGTGGGTCGCATTGACGTGGTTGCGATTTGCCAACAACCCATAATTTTTTTGCGCCAATTAGTGCTGCCTGTTTATTACCTGTATAGAATTGTGCACGGTGGTAATAACAATTCAATGTTGTTTCGTTGGTCGTGTAGTAAAACTCGAGAAAAATTGGCCATTGTTTACGTTTTGCTAAGTAATATAGCCATTGGCGTTTTAGTTTTTTGGCATACCTTGAATGGGGGTTTGATTGAAGGAAGTGCTTTATCTTTTGTTTATGGCTAAGGTGTTTCTTTAGCCATTGGTACTGAATGTAAGGGTACAGTGAGTATTCTTTTAGTTGATCGATTAGCAGAAAATACTGTGTATCATTTTTTGTTTTTATGGCATTTTCTGCGTGCAAAAATAATTGTCGTAGTTGCGCCAGCTTTTCGTCAGAATAAAAGGGTATTTTAGTAGCAGTAGTATCTATGCTGGTTTCAAGGTCTTCAAGGGGGTCTGGCCTATGATTATGCGTTTGTGTATACGCATCATGATGTGTTTCTGAGGTAAGTTTTGTTAGCGATACTGCCTCATTTGTTTTTGACTGTTTTATTGCGACATCAAAACGATGAGGTGTTGAGTGTTGGTTGTTTGAAAAATTATCTGCGGCAGAAGAATTATTTGAAGTGGTCTGGCTTAGTACTATCGACGAGATAAGCAGCAGTGCTGAAACGGATAAAAGAATATATTTTTTGCTCATACGGCAACATGAAGTTGTAATTATATTTATAAGAGTCAAGCATCACTAGCAGCGTGCGCTTTCTTCACCTGCTATTAAGCTTGAAGTATAGTATAAACAGGAGGTGAACAGGTCATCTTTTATTGATTAAAATAAATGTTACGTATTTTTTACATGTAACTATTGCGCAAGGTAATAAGTTTTGTATCTGTCAGGCTGAGAAATGGTTTGCGTGTTTTTAAGATAGATCTTGGCGTGTGGCTGGCGCAACAGACCATGCTTATACATTTGTTAAGCCTGACGTAAAAACGCCAGATTATATTTAACTAGCAATCTGTTGTATTTGTAGTGATTCAATGGCCAAGTCTAGATCTTCACACGGCAGTACAATGGGTTTTTTCATAAATTCTACAAACGCATCTGCGGGCATCGGCTTACCTATAAAATAACCTTGTATTTCATCACAGCCGTTGATTTGTAAAAATCGCAATTGTTCTTCGGTTTCCACGCCTTCTGCAATGACGTTTAAACCAAGGTTGTGCCCGAGGCCGATGACTGAGCGAACAATGATGGCGTCATCTTTATCCGTAGTGATGTCATTCACAAATGACTGGTCTATTTTAATTTTATTTACGGGAAAACGTTTAAGGTAAGACAGTGAAGAATAGCCGGTACCAAAATCGTCAATCGCCAGCATTAAACCCAGATCATGCAGTTGATTCAACGTGCGGATCGTTTTGCTGGCATTTTCCATTAAAAAACTTTCAGTGATTTCTAGTTCCAGGTATTCGGCGGCGAGACCAACTTTTTCCAGTATTGAGGTAATACTTTCTACCAGTTCAGGGTCATTAAACTGAACAGCAGATAAATTAACCGCGACCCGTAAAGGGGCGTTTCCTGCATCTTGCCATTGTTTAGCCCATTGACATGATTTCTCCAGTACCAGTTTACCCAATGGTAATATCAGGCCACTGTCTTCAGCAATCGGTATAAATTCATTGGGGGGCACCAAGCCATTTTCAGGGTGTTGCCATCGAACCAGTGCCTCTACGCTTACGATGGTACCATTGGCTAAATTGATTTGCGGTTGAAAATACATAACAAACTCATCAGCGATCAACGCACGTCGGATATCTTTTTCCATGTTGACGCTGTGCTGAATTTCGTCGTGCATTTCACTGCAGTAAAATTGAAAATTATTACGTCCAGCTCGTTTAGCTTTATACATTGCCATGTCTGCATTTTGTAGTAACTGATCAGCATCTTTTTCATCTTCAGGGTATAAGGTTATCCCTATGCTGGTACTGGTATTTACTTCGTTACCATCAAACTCATAGACTTCGGCTACTTTATCAATAATCTTTTGGGCTAATTTAACGACCCCGTCAGTGTCATGTACACCTGTCTGGATAATGGCAAATTCATCACCACCTAAACGTGCAACAGTATCAACATTGCGAGTGACATTTTTGAGCCTTTCGGTCACGGCAATAAGTAATGCGTCGCCGGTGTGGTGACCAAGGGTATCGTTTATGGTTTTAAATCGATCCAGATCGAGAAACATTATTGCTAGCATTTCACCAGGGTGGCGTTGAGTGGTCGCCATTGATTGTTCTAGACGTTCTCGAAACAGGCTACGGTTTGGCAAGTCTGTTAATGCATCGTGCTGTGCCATGTGGCGTATCAATTGTTCTGCCTGAGTGCGTTCAGTAATATCACGCATGCTGCCGACATATAAAATCTCATCATTGAGTATCATTTTGTTTAATGAAATTTCTAGCATGAATTTAGAGCCATTTTTACGCATGGCCAGTATTTCCTGGGTCGCGTTTTGTGCTAGTGCCAGGCAATTTGTTATGCGGTTACTGTCGTGTTCAGACTGTTCTTTACTCGATTCGGTAAAAATTAATTGATTAATGCTTTGGCCAAGAATCTCATTGCGATGATAGCCAAATATGTTCTCAGCGGCGGCATTAAATTCTAGTATTAATCCATTTTCATTAATGGAAATGATGCCGTCTAATGTGTTTTCAAGCACGGTGCGTACTTGCAGTTCACGCTCAGTAATTTCATCAACGTGGTGTTGTAATGCTCTTTCTTTTAATACGGCGTCCGTAATATCACGTATTTGTACCATTGCCATGGTTTCACCACTTTCACTAATGATGGGTTTAATATCAATCTGTTGCATCATTAGCTGTGTACGGGCATTGCCACTTTCTTTTTTGTACAGTGGTAGTGGATGTGGGCTCGAGGTACTCATCAACATTGAGGCTGTCGCATTTTCAAGGCAGGCTTGAATAGAGCTAACTATTGGGTGCGTATTTAACTCTGAAAAAACATTTAAAATAGTTTTTCCTAGAGCCTCGTTAGCTTTTATCCCAGAGCTATTTTCAAGCCAGTGATTCCAGGTATTTATAATCAGGCCATGCTTGATAACAACGATACCTATATCGCTGTTGTCTAAGATATTGTGTGCAAGGTTAATCTGTTGTTTCATCAACTATCGAACGTTACCGTTGGGCAAGTACATCATATGACTTAATAACGGTTGAATGATGAAAAACTTAAGCAAACTTATGTAAAATTTGTGTTTTTGTATGGCGATGATCGATGGTCACTTAATATTTTCGTAAGTGATTGAAAATTAATGGAAATTCTACTGTTATGCTTAGAGGTGTTTTGCTGTTTTTCGCTAGTATTGATGAATAAAAGGTTGTCGAATATTTACCTGAAATAGTGCGGCATAGTATGGATGACTCGTGGATAATAATCAGCGATAATGACGTTCGAAAATATAATGTGCAGTTTATATAGGCCGTTAACAATGGGGAGTTGGATTGGTGCCATCTAATAATAATGATTCACAGAAGAATAAACCGAGTGAGTTTGTTATCGGTTTGGTGACGTTTATAATTTTTGTAATATTTATGACAATCTGGATGTACTTTGGCGAAACAGAGAGCTTGCCTATTTAAAAGCCCTTAGTAGCTATCTTAATAGAGAGCTGTGCACGAAGTTTTTTTTTGCTATTGCTGCGTTAACAATGGTTTTAAAATGCGCGGGTGTGTAGCATCAAGCTCTGTGTAAACTGCGCTTTTTCAATAATTTTTGCCTTGCACTGACAAAAACGCTACATTGTGCAAGCTCCCAATAATTATTCTTTGGTAGTGCATATGAAATTAAAAAAGCAACAGGATGGATGTGATGTCAACAGATAAGAATACTGAAACAATGGTTAAAAAAGGTGTGTATCAGGCGCCCTGGGAGCAAAGTTTCGATAAACTACTTACGCCATTTGATGAATTTATAAACCGGCAGACGACCAGTGGTTTGTTACTGATGGGGATGACTGTACTGGCTTTGTTTTTGGCGAATGGACCATTTTTAGAAACGTATAATCATATCGTGCATACCTACGCCAGTGTCGGCATTGGTGACTGGGTTATAAAAATGACACTGCACCATTGGATAAATGATGCACTGATGGCGATATTTTTCTTCGTCGTTGGCCTTGAGTTAAAACGTGAAATAATAGTTGGTGAGTTAGCCGAATTACGTAATGCAATATTACCGATAGCGGCAGCGGTAGGTGGCATGGTTGTACCCGCATTGATATATTTTGCGATTAATCCGCAGGGTGAAGCTTCGGCTGGCTGGGGTATACCTATGGCTACCGATATTGCTTTTGCTATTGGGGCATTAGCTCTTTTGGCCAGTCGTGTACCAAAAGCATTGATTACTTTCCTGGTCGCACTGGCCATTGTTGACGACCTGGGTGCAGTATTAGTCATCGCTATGTTTTATACAGAAACGATTGCATTAATGCCATTGATGCTTGCCGGTTCTTTGTTCGCCATACTGATAATATTTAACCTGAGTGGCATTCGTAACGCCATACCGTATTTTATTGTGTCATTACTGTTATGGTATGCCTTACTGTTATCAGGTGTACACGCCACTCTGGCGGGTATTATTGGTGCTTTGTCTGTGCCAGCGACACCTAAATATGACCCGGCACGTTTTAGTGCGCAGGTTAAGGCATTAATGAAACGTTTTGATGCAAGTCATGAGCCGGGTAAAAGTATAATGACTAATGACGCCTTGCGAGCCGTAGTACAGACATTGGAGAATGGCGTACATAGCGTTGAAGCACCTTTGCAACGGTTAGAGCATGTCTGGCATATGCCGGTGGCGTATTTGATAATACCGGTGTTTGCCCTTGTCAATGCTGGTATCCCGATAGCATTTGATTCACTTAGTGAGACCTTTGCTCATCCCGTGTTGCTTGGTGTTTCGTTTGGCCTGGTTTTGGGCAAGTTTATCGGCATTACCGGGGCGAGCTGGCTAGTATTAAAGTTGGGTATTGCAGAGTTGCCGAAAGACACGCGATTTACACAGATTGCGGGTGTGTCTTTGTTGGCCGGCATCGGTTTTACTATGTCGATATTTGTCGCTCAGCTTGGTTCTGCGCATAACGACGAATTATTGCTACTGGCCAAGACGGGCATTCTTGCTGCTTCAATATTTTCAGGCGTGGCAGGTTTTATCTGGTTATTTCTGGTCAGTGAGCCGGTGAAAAGTTAGGGGTTTTTAAATTGGTTGTGATTAAACGGTGAGTTACTACTGGTCAACAATATAGTTACCTATGGTGAGTTATATTTTATAAGGTAATGTTTATCTAACATGAATGGTGATGGCTGAAAATGGACTACCATGAATTTTTATAAACTTTAGAGCAAGCGGATGATGATTTTAAGCGCACCTTATATGAACAATACTTAAGATACATCGATGACGAGCTGATGAAACCTTATCAGGCTGAGTTAATTAAGTTACAGGATCATCTCGACAAATATCAGCAGAAAATGATAGTTCTAATAGAAGGGCGTGACGCCGCAGGAAAAGGCGGCAGTATCCGTCGTTACTCGTTATATGAACGAAAAACATTACCGTGTTGTCGCGCTGGGTAAGCCCTCGAATGTACTATTAAGCCAATGGCATTTCCAACGCTATGTGGAGCAGTTTCCACGTGGTGGTGAGATCGTGTTGTTTGATAGAAGCTGGTATAACCGTGCCATGGTCGAACCTATCTTTGGTTTTTGTACGCAACAGCAATATACCACTTTTATGAAAACCGTTACTCGGTTTGAAGACGACCTGGTCGAAAGTGGCATTTTATTTCATAAAATTTATTTTTCTGTTTCTAAAGAAACGCAGGAAAAACGTTTTGGTGAACGTGAAACCAACCATCTGAAAAAATGGAAGTTGTCAGAAATTGATATACAAATGCAGGAAAAATGGGACGAGTTTACCGAGATGAAATATCAAATGCTCAAACGAACGCATAGTCATGTTAGTCCTTGGGCTGTTATTCGCAGTAATGACAAACACCGGGCGCACCTCAATGCCATTAAAAGCATATTAAATAAAGTAGATCATGAAGGACGAAACATGAGTCTGGATTACACCGAAGACCCTGAAGTATATTATTCCGGTACACGTGAGATAGAATTGATGGAATATCATCTGCGAGAAACAGGTAAGTTTATTGTTTGATGCTGTCTAACCAGCGGGCTCATGAAATCATCAATGGTCAACCTCGTCTGTTGCTGTCAACTTGTCACGCCATGTATGCCGTGCTGCTGTTTCACGGGATGATATAATGTGTGTTCATGAAAAAAGTTACTGAATTCCCGATTATCCTAACTACGCTCAATGCACGTTATATGCATAGTGCATTTGGTTTACGTTACCTGTATGCGAACCTCGGTGATTTACAGGGTTCAGCTACCATCAACGAATTTACTATTCAACAACGTCCCATCGATATTGCTGAAATATTATTAGAGCAGCAACCAAAAATTATTGGTTTCGGTGTGTATATCTGGAACGTTACTGAGATAACAAAAACGGTCGAGTTATTAAAACAGATATCACCAAAAACCGTCATCGTTCTTGGTGGGCCAGAGGTTAGTCACTTGCCAGACAAACCTGCGGTAGTTGATCTTGTCGATTATGTTGTTATGGGCGCGGCCGAAAAAAGTTTTGGTGAATTATGTCAGTTGATATTGTCTGGAAATAAACCGCTTAACCGAGTTATACAAAGTGATGAATTACCACTGGACCAATTGAAACTTCCTTATCAGTTTTATAACGATGACGATATAAAAAATCGATTGATGTACGTTGAAGCGTCACGAGGTTGTCCATTTAAATGTGAGTTCTGTCTTTCTTCATTAGATAAAACGGCTAAACCGTTTGAACTGGGTGTGTTTCTAGATGAGATGGATAAACTATACCAAAGGGGAGCGCGTAACTTTAAATTTATTGATCGTACGTTTAATTTAAAAGTTCGTAGCAGTATCGCTATTCTAGAATTTTTTTTAGCAAGGATGACAGACGATTTATATCTGCACTTTGAAGTTGTCCCTGACAATCTTCCGGATGCTTTAAAATCAGTCATTGCAAAATTTCCTGAAAATGCATTGCAGTTTGAAATAGGCGTGCAAACCTTTGATACTGACATTCAGGCATTGATAAGTCGAAAACAGAATAATACAAAAACCTGTGAAAATTTGCGTTGGTTAAAAGAAAACACATACGCTTATATCCACGCTGACCTTATATTCGGTTTACCGTCGGATACCCTGGAAAATTTTTCAAAAAGTTTTGACCAACTTATTGGCCTAAAGCCGCATGAGATACAGTTGGGTATATTGAAACGTCTGCGAGGTGTGCCACTGAATCGACATAATGATGCGTACCAGTTACGTTACAACCCAAATCCGCCGTATAACATATTAAGTACGCGTGATATTGATTTTACTACCATGCAACAGGTTAACCGTTTTGCTCGCTTTTGGGACATGATCGCAAATTCAGGTCGTTTTAAAAATACGCTGCCCTTAATGTTGCAAGATGCACCGTTTGATTGTTTTATGCAATTAAGCAATGATTTATATCAGGCAGCGGGTAGCTCGTGGAAAATTTCACAACAACGTTTATTCGTATTGTTATTTGAATGTATAAAAAATACAGGTAATGTCGATGAGGCGGTTTTGTTTGCAGCGATGAGTGCAGATTATCAACGCACGGCAGAAAAAGCGTCATTTGAAATACTGATGAATAAGAATAATAAAGTAGCGCGGATAGGTGTTGCAAACAAGAGGCAGCGGCAAATGCTGCAATGATAGATTATTATCATTTTATTTAGTTCGTAAAAGGCTTTATGGGATAACCGTGCAGCCTTATCCTCCGGTCATGCTCATCAGGCGAACGACCTGGTTGGGTTTGTCTTTAAACTCATGCTTTTCTGGTTTTAATTTTATGGCGTCGATTAAAATTGTCTTTAATTCATCATCGCTTATACCGCTGCGGAGTAGTGGGCGCAGTTCGACTTTATCATCCTGACCCAAGCATAGATAAAGAGTACCATCGACAGATATTCGTACACGATTACAGGTTTCGCAAAAGTGCTGTGAAATAGGCGTAATGAACCCGATGCGTAAGTCTGTGTTTTTTACTCGTACATACCTGGCAGGTCCGCCACCTGGCATGACACCCGCGATAAACTCAAACTTTCTTGATAGCTGTTTTTTGACAGTCTGTAAGTCAAGGTAATGATCAGTGGCATCACTACCGGTGGCTCCCATGGGCATAGTTTCGATAAAGCGTAGGGTGAAATCATGTTCGAGACAGAACTCAATCATCGCTTCGAATTCATCATCATTGATGCCTTTCATGGCAACCATGTTGATTTTTATCGGCTGGAATCCCGCCTGTTTAGCCGCCATCAATCCATCGATAACAGGCTGTAAGTCACTGCCGGTAATGTCTTTAAAGCGTTTAGCATTTAAGGTGTCGAGGCTGATATTGACTCTTGAAACGCCGGCGTCGAACAAGTCATTGGCCTGTTTTGTAAGCAATGAGGCATTGGTGCTAAGAGATAAATCATTCAGACCAGGTAGCATGGTAAGGCGCTGGGATAATTCGGCGATGTTTTTTCTTACTAATGGTTCACCACCGGTTATGCGAACGCGTCCAACACCCAGTTCGGTAAAGGCTTTTATAACGCGCTCGATCTCATCAAACGTTAGCCAGTGGTCGGGTTGCTCGAAGTCTTTGAAGCCTTCGGGCATACAATAAAAACAACGTAGGTTACATTTATCGGTTACCGAAAGACGTACATATTCGATGCGGCGACCAAACGGGTCGATGAGCGTGGGTGATAGGTTTTGATGGTTAGAATTCATGGTGTGCTGGTGTCGCGCGCAATATTATATGTACACATTAAATTGTACATGATTTAGAGCAAGTCGGAATACCCTGATATGAGTGTGAACAGTGTGGTTGGCTTTTGGATAATGTAATTTATAGAGTAAATCATCATTAAATTTTTAATTATCGGTCAATATTTTTGGCATAGACGACATAACGTAATGTGTTTGTCGACAATACACTGTTAAAAGGGTAACAGGTAACTAACACTAGGTTTTTATTATTTGTAGAAAGTGGTAATACAAATGTTTTACTATCAATGACTTGCATATCATATATCTTGTAATGAAGAGTCTCATCTGTCGTTTCTAAAAAGAGCTCATCGCCCAAACGAATATCTTTTAGGAAGGCGAAGTGCGTATCGCGGTGCGCACTGATTACGCTTGTGCCGTGGGTATTTGGTGGCGCACTGGCAAAAGCGTGACCCGGTGCAAAAGCCAGGCTATTACCGCTATCACCAGCAAGAATAATCTGTTTAATATTATGCGCCGGTACGATAAGTTTTGCGATAGGCCAGGTGTCGGCCCATGGCCATGGCTTATAAACCTTGTCTTTAACATTGAGGTTTTCAGCGTTTTTTATTCGAGCATTTGCCATTGTCTGATGCCATGAAATATTCAGTAATCGTTGTGCAACGATGGCTTTTCCATGTATCCATCCGGCAGTAGCCAATTGCCACACACTAATACTTAATAATATTATTATGACAAACGTGCTTAGTCGCCACTTAAGTCGTTGCCGTGGTTTTATCATTGGGGTTTTTCGCGTTATTGCTGATGAAGTTATTCATAAGCTATGTTGTTTATAGGTTGTTTTTCTTAAACTGAACAGAATCGCTGCCATGATAAAAAATGTTATAGCGATTAGCAGGTTGAGTGTTGAATCGGTGGCAGTTTGTGCAAGCAATAGGCTCCTGCTGGATGTGTTTATCTTCCAACCATGAGGAAGATTGTTTTTGATTTGTTCTTGGTATAAAAGGCCTTCTGTATTGGTTGGTGTTACATCTACCGCGACCAGACTTGTATATTGACTGACTAGACTGTGTCGCAGTGCTGTTTTGGTTAAGGTCTGCTTTATTTGTTCACGCTCGACATTGTTGTTGGCCTCACGATGCTGATTCATTAAGGATTTAATTTTTTCACGGGCCCAGGCTATTCTTATGCCAGCACTATCAGTGCTTGTTAGTGTTACGTTCGTTTGCCATTCGGAATTTCCATAGTCGCCCTTAATGGTCATTGTTTCAGGTGTTTTTTTACCTTTTATTAAAATGGTTAAGGGTTCGTTGGCGTAAAGGTCAGGGATATTTTTCGGAAATATTTCGTACTGGTCGTTAGTATCTGTATCGTTATTAATGCGTAGTTGAATATTAATCAGTGCTGGGTTTTCCAGCTTTTTAAATAACTGCGTAGTTTTTTCATGTACATCATTAATGTTGCCGATATAGGTGAAAGTGCCGCGGCCTTGCTCTGCAGCTCTTTGCATAAAATACGAATTGGGTGCAGAACCAATGCCAATGGTAAACAGGCGACTGTTGCCAATGTTTTTAGTAATAAGTTGAAATAGCTCGGATTCGTTATTGATATTGCCATCGGTTATAAAAACTATCTGCCTCAGGCGTGAGAAAGCCTGTTGATCTGGGAGAGAAAGTTTAAGTGCTGCTAACATTTCTGTGCCACCATCAGCATGTAACTGGCGGATGAATTGTTTAGCGTAATCTTTATTGTGTGATGTTGCGGTCACGGTGGTTGGGAATAGCTTTTCACTCAAGTGATTAAACCAGATAATGTTAAAGCTATCTATCGAACGAAGATTATCTAGTGCTGAGGAAAGTGCAGCTTTTGCTTGCTGTATAGATGTGCCGGCCATCGAACCGGATACATCTAATACAAAAACGATATCCCGGGCATGTATTTTTTGTTCTAAATAATTTAATGCAGGTGGCAGAAGTGATAACAAAGTGTAACTGTCATCATTATGAGGTGTCTCATTAAATATACTGATTACAGGGTTGTCATCTCGTTGCGGCTGCCATACTAGCTCGAAATCACGATTGGCAATAATGTTCTCGCCTGTGGTTGATATACTGTAACGCGTTTCACTGGTCTGATTTATATGTATTTTATGATAACTGCTTTCGAGTTGTGAAAGGCTTACACCTGCATCTAACAAGATATGGATACGTGTTAGATTATTGCTGTTACTTTTTGAATCTGTTTGAGTATTAATATGTGTGCTTTGTGTTTTATCCGTCGAATTATCAGTATTGGTACTGACGTTATAACGTGGCCCTATGACCATTGGGTAGCGTAATCGATAACGATTGTCTCGTAACGAGAGTACTTGCTGATACGTAAACTCTATGGTTATTTCTTCACCAGGTGCAATATTGGCGAGTGAGGTGGTAAATATATTCGGTCGTTGTTGTGCTATTAGGCTGGCTTTTTTTCCTGCTCGTTTTGCTTTTTCATAGGTTCTTTTGGCGATAACATTTTCTTTTATTTGTCCTTCAATATGACGCTCGCCTATTATCATTTTGAATGTATCAACCGCAGCATTTTCGGGTAAGGGGAAAACATAAATGCCTTCAGCCCAAAATACACCTGTATTTTTAAATGTTTGTTTAATTTTTGCCCGAACAATAGGGCCTGTAATTTTAAAATCGACATCGGTTTGCATCTGTAAGGCTTCGAGATAAACGCCATTGTTTTCGTCATTGTTTGCTAACAACCAGACCGACCCGTGTTGTGCTTGATAAGGATCAATGTTGTCAGAGTTTTTAGTGTTGGCGTATACATGCTGAAACAACAAACCGAAAAGAAAGTATATGCTGAGAACAATCGATGATTTTTTTAAGACATAAAATAACCTGTTAGTATGTTTATGATCTTTTACAATGTGATGAAAGCTATATGTGTTTACGCTGTGCATGTTGATGACTCCATTCGGTGGCACATAGATGTGCCACCGATGCATGAGTGTTAGAAGTTTTTTATTCGTTTATAACGATGACCAACCGTAATGATTTGATCTTTGGTAATTACCAGATAGGCGTTCAGTAGCCCGGACAGTCGTCTTATTACGACCTGGCCAACGTCAGAGGAGACCAGACGCAAACTTTTTTTATCGAAGTAACAAATCATGGTGCCGTTATCCTTTCTTCTGCGTGTACCGTATTGGCATAACCAGTGAATAATAAGTGGCGAAATACAACATTGTTGTGATCTTTCCAGTGCGTGTTTAGTCATCTTAAATCCTGATGTTTTACTGAAAATATTCATCGATATCATATTCACGCCACTTAGTGTGGTTGCGCCTGTTACCGTTGAAGAAGGCATAAAAAATGCGCGGTCATATCAGCGACGATGGCATTGCTTGTGTTTTTTTCGTCTACCGATGATGCTGTGTTCGATGATGTGGGTTTAGTGTTGGCTGCGACAACCGCTGTAGTATCATGGTTGGGTAAAGACTTTTTAAAGCTGATAACGACTTTACGGTCAAACGCATAAGCTTCAAGGTCACCGACGCGTGATACCATTTTCTTTTCGCCATAGACTTTGCTGTTAATGCGATTTTCTAAAATGCCGGCATTGATGAGTTGTTGACGTACGTTTTCGACGCGTCGATTAGCGAGAGCAATATTCTGTTTTTTATTGCCGCGTCTATCGGTATAACCTTCGAGGTGGATATCAACGTTATCCATACTCTTTACCATGTCGGCAACCGTTGTCAGGCGTGACGTGTAAAACGTTTCGATATTTGTGCCACCTGATCGGAAGTAAATGTCGAGACTTAATTCAGTGGTAAGAATTTCAACCAGGTTATGATTCGCTGGTTTATTTATCTTGGCGGAATGAGTACTTCCCAGTTGAGCAAGATGTGTTTGTGATGTTGCTGTGCGGCTAGTAATTATGTCTTTTGTTTGTTTCCTGTCATTTGCTAATGTGACGCTTGAATTTTTGCTAGTTAGCGTTGTTGCATTATCACTTTTTACATCTTGACCAGCACCAACAAATGCACCAATTAGGCTGCCTACCACTAAACCGACAGGGCCAGCAATAACCACGCCAGTGGCTGCACCGACACCCATACCCGGTAACATATAGTTTTCAGTTGTTTTGTCGTTGCTGTTATTATTACTGCTAGCACTATGATTTATCAGTGGCGGCGAATCTGCATGTGCCGTGCTGAATAGTACAGAACCGGTAAATATTGTGCTTGAAATCGCCATTGATGTGGCAAAATTTATTAATGATTTTTTCATCGTTATCTCCAAATGTGTAATGAATCAATATGTCTGTTATGCGTTACTGCGCAGGCATTACAACATCGACACTGATTTCAATCATTGCTAGCAGGTGGAGGAATCATGGAGAAAATATGGAGATGGTCTTTTTACAAGAAACAACGGTGAGTTATCGTTTATATTACGCAGTAAATAACACCCACGGAATTGTTAAGCGTGACACAAAGTATTGCTATTGTTGAAGATGACTTACAGCAGCGTCGCCTCTATGCGGATGCGCTGCGCGCACATGATTACCATGTGGCCGAATACGCATCACGCGAAAGTGCAATCGAAGCCTTTGAACTTGGCCTACCTGATTTGGCTATTTTAGATATTGCACTTAATGCTGATGTTGGTGGTGGTTACGAGATATGTCGTTATCTCAATGAACGCGATGCAAATTTACCCATAATATTTCTCACCAGCCGTGGCGATGAACTGGATAAGATATATGGCTTGCAATTAGGTGCCTGGGACTATCAGACAAAACCGGTTTCGCTGGAATTTTTAATTGTAAGAGTGGCTTCATTTTTTCGCATACAACATCAACGAAACAAGCAAAATGAAAACAAGAAACATATAAATAACGTTAAACAAAAAAGTGCGCATATCAATCTAGGTAAACTTAGACTTAGTGAAAAATCGATGCAATGTTATTGGCAGGAAAAAGAAATAAATTTAACACCGACCGAGTTTTCATTATTAATCGCCATGGTAAAAACGGATGAACCGGTCAGCATCGATGCGCTTATAAAATCGACTTGTCAGGGGGTTGTAGAAAATAATACGGTTAATACTCACATACTGCATATCAGGAAGAAATTTAAAAATATCGATAGCAATTTTAAATGCATAAAGACACGTTACGGTTTTGGTTATCAGTGGTTGTGTGAATGAAGCTAGGAACACGCTTACTTATATTTAGCTCAATATTTTTAGTGCTATTACCCTGGTTTGGTTTTCATTTTATAACCAAAATTGAGCAATCTCTTTTACAGGGTCAGGAAGAAGCCCAGTCGATGACGGCGTCGGCAATATCGACGGTTCTTCGAGGCTATACTCGTCTGTTTGATGCAGATGAACATGCACTCTATGTTTATCCGGCGCATCAGGTGATAACCATCGATGGCTATGACGAAGACTGGACGCAACTTAAAGACCAGTTTAGTTTTCAGGCAGCGAATGTGTTTTCGTTATTGCTGACCAACGATGCACAATATTTATACGCTTACCTACGAGTAAAAGATGACAATATCGTTTATCGTAATCCGCGTTATATTGCATTGGATTCCAGCGATCACGTTCGCCTCGAATACCTTGATGAAAATAATAAACGACATCGTTTGGTTTTATTAACAGAAGGCCAGGGAAATATAAGTGTCTATGAAGTAGATAGTAACTGGCGGCTCTGGAAACGTGGCAATCACCTTAATGCGGTGTTTGGTAATTGGCGTGAAACGAGCGATGGCTATGATCTTGAATTACGTCTACCCGTTAAATGGTTGGAACCTAATCGTCGCTTGTCACTTAGTGTGGTTAATGTTTTCAACGAAAACCAACGCAAGCCTGATACTGTTCATGCCACACGAAATCATGATGTTGAATCATTGAACCCGATATTGTATCAATCGCAGGAAATAAATAACGTTATACAAAATTTAAGCGAATTAGAATCACGTATCTGCGTTATAGATATATTTCGCCGTGTGCGTTCTGTCATTGGCGGTAACTTGATGTCTACATCACTTTGCCAGGCGATTGATAAAGTTAGTGAGTCACTTGTCAGTGAAGTATTACAGGGTAATAAGCAGGTGACACGTATTGAACAGCAAGGTGAAATAATTATCGTCGCCGCTTACCCTGTGTTTGATGGCGAGGAAATAATTGGTGCTGTGTTGGTGAGCAAAGATAGTCAACAGATACTTTCTTTGCAACGTGAAACTTTACGCGATGTCGTGTTTGCAACCATCGGCTTATTTTTTCTGGTATTTTTAAGTTTGCTAATTTTTAGTTCGTGGCTAACTTTTCGAATTAATCGCTTAACAAAACAAACCGCATCACTCTTAGACGATAGCGGCCGTATTATCACTAGTGTTGAATTATCTGATGTAAGACACGGCGATGCAATTGGTGATTTGTCACGTAGTTTTACGGTGCTGTTAGATAGTCTTCATCGTTATACACAGTTTTTAGAAACTGTACCGAGCATGTTGCGTCATGAAATACTTAATCCGGTAAATACCTTAAGTATGTCTTTGCAAAAAATACAAACTGTATCGCCTGAACATACACTGTCAGATATTGCCGTTGCTAATAGTGCAATCAAGCAATTACAGATGATAGTTTCAAGCCTGACGGAAGCTGCCAATATTGATCAGGCGTTAAAACATGATGATGTAGAAACAATTGATATAGCAGCTCTTTTAATTGAGTACGTGAGAAATTCACAAGCTAAACATAGGCATGCAAAACTTCGTTATCAGGGTGTAGAAAAGCATGTTTATATTCAGGGTAACGATATACGTATCGTGCAGCTTTTAGATAAGGTTAAAGATAATGCACTGGACTTTTCGTTATCAGGAACAACGATTCTATTTCAGCTTGATATTTTTCAGGGTGATAAGGTGAGGCTTAGTGTAAAGAACGAAGGTGAGATACTGTCACAGCAACAACTTGCTAATCAATTTACAGGCATGGTGTCTAGTCGTTCAGTTAATACAACAAGTGATGAAAATGTGCCGCATTTAGGCATAGGCTTATTTGTTGCAAACCGGATAGCCCAATTTCATCAGGCGGTTTTACAAATAAAAAATTGGCAAACAGTGGCTACAAATCATTTGGAGTGTAAACAAGGTGTTGACGTTATATTACTATTACCTATGATAAACGCCTCTACATTAGAATGATTTTATAAAAAACCTAAATTATGAATAGCAATAAATGAAGACGAAAAATAAAACCCATAACGATAATTGTGCTTCGACCGGTTTGATATCGGTTAAACAGGCGATTAAGACTATTCTCGATGAAGCTACCCCTGTCGAAGAAACAGAAACGATTGATATTCTTCACGCATTAAATACTGTGCTTGCTGAAGATATACGTTCGACAATCGATGTGCCTGGTTACGATAACAGTGCAATGGATGGTTATGCGGTAAACAGCACAGACTGTCAACGTGAAGGCTGTCAATTACCTGTGTCACAACGCATAGCCGCAGGACACGTTGGTACTAAACTTGAGCCAGGTACTGTGGCGCAAATTTTTACAGGCGCGCCCATACCCGAAGGTGCTGACGCCATCGTCATGCAGGAGCTGTGTAAAGTTAGTGCCGATTCAGTAACCGTTAATACAGTCGTAAAAACGGGCGATAATGTAAGACGTGCTGGCGAAGACATAGCAACAGGGCATACTGTATTAAGTAAAGGTAAGCGCATACGTCCACAAGAGCTTGGTTTATTGGCCTCGATTGGTCTGGCGAAAATTGCGGTTAAAAGAAAATTAAAAGTCGCTATATTTTTTACCGGTGACGAAATCATCACTCCCGGTCAGACATTAGCTGCGGGACAAATTTATAATTCTAACCGTTATACCTTGCAAGGCTTGTTGCAATCGATGCATTGCGAAATTATTGATTTAGGTATTGTGCCTGATACCTTGAAGGCAACAACAGACATATTGAAAAAAGCGGCTGCAAACGCAGACCTTGTTATTACCAGTGGCGGTGTATCTGTTGGTGAGGAAGACTACGTGCGCATAGCTCTGGAAAAACTGGGTGAGTTAACCATGTGGCGTATAGCCATGAAACCGGGAAAGCCAGTGGCATTTGGCAAGATTGACAAAACATTATTCATGGGTTTGCCGGGAAACCCGGTGTCGGTCTTTGTTACTTTCATCATTTTTGTTCGGGCGTTAATCTTTAAGATGCAAGGCGCTAAAGATTTTACCTTACAACGTTTTTCAGTGGTTGCAGGTTTTGATTGGCCAGAAGTAAAACGGCAAGAATATCTGAGGGTGAAATTAGTACAAAAAAACGATCAAACCATAGCCGAACTTTATCCGCATCAAGGTTCAGGCGTATTAAGTTCAGCAAGCTGGGCAGATGGTTTGGTTGAAGTACCAGTCAATCAACGTATTGCCAAAAACGATAGCATTAAATATTTACCGTTTGATGCGTAGCGGTGCATTTGTAGGAATGAAGAAAATTCTGTAGTAATTAACAGAGGCTTGAGCATGCAAAAAACAAACACTCGTTTTAATGAAGAAAAGGATGCACGTGAAAGACGCTCACCATTTATTTAATAATGCTAGAAATGTCTTTGGCTCCAGACAATAATGATTACTTAAATTTTTTATATACCGATACCGTGATTATTTACCTGATGCTTGATTACACTGCTTGATTAATTCCATATCACCCGACGTCAGGCACCGCATGAGATATGAGAACGTTGATTTTCCAGAGCGTTTGCGTGCAGTAATCAGGTTCGGCAGAATCTCATCAGGTTTGATGAACACTGCATCCATTTCTTCCAGAAGTATCCTCGCCTGATCGAATTGTTTTTTCTCCATGTGTTGTTTTACCAGTAGTTCATAGGTATACATCGGTGCGCCGTTTGTAGCATACGCTTTGTTCAGATTAATCTGCGCCTTGTCGGTATATGCTTGAGCATTTCTGATGTTATACATTAGCATGCGGGTATAGGGGTCTTCGCCGATGCTGCCACCGATTGAACGTGCACCGAGTCGTGCGGCCTGGTTTAAGTCTTGTTTGTCCAATAGTGTCTGTTCGGCTTTATGTGCACTTGTATATTGCTTGACTCTGGCGCTTGTTTCCCGCTGGGTAAATTTCGCTTGATACGAACGAGTAAGGTAGCTGGGGCGGGCGCGTTTTTTATATTCTCGTTTAATGTAGCTCCTTACTTGTTTCTGTCTGACTTTGGCCGACTCGTAATCGCGATCTAATTGCTGCTCCAGATTGCCGACTGCATTGGCCGCCAATACGTCGAGGTCGACATTGAGTTTACTGTTTTCTTTTGCTTTTTTACTCACCTTAACTGGGTTTTGTTCAATAAATTCTTTCTTTTCCAGTACGGTTAATTCAACCTTTTTTAACATTGCGATGACAGCATCAGCATTGTAACCAGCCTGTATGACCAAATCGACGGCGAGGATATCGGCATCATTCTCCTGACCTTTATTCCAGTTGGGAAACAGCGCCTTGTCCGATACCCAGTTGGCAATTTGTAACGTTCGCATTTGTGTTTTCTGCTCACGACCAGATTCCGCTGACGCTTGCAGATAAACATTCGCGTAGCGCATGCCATATCGTGTTAACAGCTCAAACGTGTCTTTGGCATGATGGCTTAACAGTACATGAGCGTATTCATGTGCAAGTAAGGCCGCAAGTTCATCTTCGTTTTTTAACGCCAGTAATGTGCCGAGGCTGACGAAGATGGCTCCGTGCTCTAACGTATAGGCTTCGAAGTTTTTTTGCGGTGTGATAAATATTTTAACCTGTGTCGGTTTACCTCGTAAGCCACCGTGCAAACGAACCAGCACATCGTTGACATAGTTCTGTAGTAGGGGAATATTTGCGATTGTTTTATTGCCGTATCGCACGTAGCCGATATCTTGTTGCCATAGAGCTAGCTGTTGCTTTGGATTACGCGAATCATTATTTATATTCAAGTCGCTTTTAACGCTATCGATGAATTTACCCTGTGTATCTTGTGACTGGCTGCCCGAATCCGAACCGCCGGAAAACATGCCGAGAACATCGCCCGTACTTTTACAACCGACCAGTACCAGGCTGGCAGCGACACAGGATGCGAATAAAAATATTTTTAAGTGACACCTGGTGATTAATTGCATGACTCACCAATCCCGCGAACACCATACTGCTTTTTGTTTGCATTTTGTGCTAACTGCTGTGATTGACAAGATGTTTTCATAGCCGCTTGTTGGTCGGTGGTGACGTAGGAAAGGCTCACCCATACAATCGCGCCGTTTGAAGATTTAATGCGGACAAAATTACTGCTGTCTTTTTCCAGTATGGTTATAGGCAATGTTCCGAGTTTGCTGGCTGGCCAGTAATCAAACTCACCTTTGACTTTGACTTCTACTTCCTCGTCATCGAACGAGACGATTTTTCCGAGATGACTGTCTGCTAACCCTGTTTGTGCAGTCAGTAAGTTTCCTAACAGAATAATCAATACAACACGTAAACGTTTTGTGAACATGGTAATCCTTCTCCTATAAGTTTCTGAGTTTTCTGCGCCAGACTCTTGCATATCGCCATGGCAGTACCAGTTTTTCTAATAGCCATTCTGCAAAGTTACTATGTACCAGCCCTGAGGATACGCCTATCAATACTAGAAATCCTAGTGAATTGAGTGGTTCGTAGCGTAGCACTAAAAACATCCAGGCAGAAATTAGGACTATCGACAAAGTGGCTGTACCCGCCAGCCACCAGACAGATAAGCGACTTTCAGAATCAGTGTTCGTATCTGAATCGTCACTATCGCCGAATGAGATTCCTCTGCGTTCGTAATAGAACAGGATAAAACTGAACAGTAAAGTCATCACTATCCATATGTACTGATTGATGCGTTCTATACGATCATCGCTGGCATGTACGTAATCGGCGCCATAATGCATCAGGTTATCCAGTGCCATGGCGTGAAAAAATACACCGGGCAACAGTCCGTGAACCGGTGAGTCGATGTTGTCATGTAGGCCTTCGAGACTAAGTCCATACATTACTACTTTATTTTTCAACGCTTCAGCAAGACGTTGTTTCTGTTGTACGGTGCCTGCCTTATCAACATAGACTAATTCATCTGCATAGATGACGGAATGGTATGCACACTGTGCATTGACAGGGTCTTCTTTATCATCGTAACTCACTAGCCCTTCGATAAACCCGAACACCAACTGGCGCCCGACTTCAAGAAGTGAGTCACTGTTATCTGCGCAGACGGCTTTTGAAAATTCAGGATAAACAACTTTCCCCGGCCGGTTACCCCAACGAACTGACGCCGCATCACCTGCTGCTACCGTAGACGGATAGATAAGTGGTGTGTTACAGGATGACAGTGGTGAATCATTCAGGCAGGCCAGTTGGTACATGCGATATGCTGAGGTCAGGCTGCCATTGTCATTGAGTGGGTAG
>JAESSQ010000252.1 GCA_016764035.1 Gammaproteobacteria bacterium | reverse complement strand
TGCAAAAAACCCCGTGCCCCGTATACCGATGGTGGCAACCGATGTTTTAAATTTAAAGTTGTTGTTATAAGTTCGACCCAACAGACCCGTTACCTGTCTTGCCGCGCCTTTTAATAAACTGAAGAAACCTCTATCTTGTTTACTTTCTATTGCGGGTTTTCTTTTTTTATTATTGCTTACTGATGTATTGTCTGTTTTTTTCTTACCTGAAAATTTAAATTTATCTATTCGGTATTCAGAGTTTGGATAAACCGAAACAAAACCACCATCAATTAACCTTACATGCACTCGACCTCGACCCGTTACTAACGTATCACCTTCTTTGATGACATCACCTTTTTTAAGGGAGCGACGATTACCGTCAAGATCCAATGCGTAATTGTTACCGTAGCCATAAATAATTTTTCCAACATTTGCGTAAGCACTATTTATTGACAGCAATAAAGTCAGACTAACAATTAATAACTTCACCGTGTTTAGGTTTTTTAGTTTTATCATCATCGTTTCCTCTAGAATACTTTCCTTGCGATTAGTAACGCCCTTATACGATCGTAGCTATTGATCTCCAGGTTTGAATCATTATCACTGTATGAAACCTCTGGTCGCAACGTCCAGCCGTCATTAAATAGATAATCTGCCGCTACAATCAAACTGATAAAATCATCTTCACGGGTTTTACCGAATAACGGGTTGTCACCACCGTATTCACTTTGCTGGTAGCTCAACACGCCTGACCACACTAAACGAGCAGAACTCTTAAGCTGCATACCCGCACGCAAGCCAAAATATTCACGACCAATAAATTCTGAACCAGCGATACTTGTTTGTTCTTTTTCATCACCATAGTAAGCCGTAAAATAAACGATGGGTTGATTCGAATTTGCCAATACATGCAGCCATGTACCACCGATGGATAACTGGTTTACATCCAGACGACTAGCATCAGGAAAACGCAGACTGGCATATTGGCCAAACAAGGTAAATTGATTTGCCGCATCGATACTGCGTTGCCACTGACTGTTTATACCTAATAAATTTCTATTGGCACTACCGTCTAATGCAAAAACTTGCGTAACCAGCGAAACCCGGTATTGATTAACGCCTTTAAGAAAGTGCAGACCAATAACACCATCAATAATTTGTGTAGAAAAATTACTTTCATCAAACGCTTCATACAGTCTCAGGTCGGCATTACCAAAAACTTTAATATGGCGCTTAATCGCATGACTAAATCGGCCACCACCTTGAACAAGACCAACAGCTGAATCGGTTTCAGAACTCTGCAAGGTCAATATGCCCGTTGGAATCGCAATCTGTGATGTCGATGTCGCGCTATTGACGTTACTGTCATAACCCAGACCTGCGGATATAAAAAAGGAAGAGGCGGAGACACCACCCAATATTCGTTCATCGATGGTCGAAAGATAGCTCGCAATAAGCTTCTTGGAACCCGCTGGCATACTGGCTTTTTGCGCCTTTTTAAATTCAACTTTTGCGGCTTCGTTTTCACCTATAAGAAAATAGGCTCGTGCTATTTCGGCACGCACCGGCGCAAAATCAGGATGCTGGTCTATAACGCGCTCCAGAGCAAATATCGCATCTAAAGGCTGACCGGCATCGATTGCCATTTTACCAAGCAGATAATCAAAATCCAGATTTCCAGCATAAGCATCCGCACTAACCTGCAGTAATCGATACGCTTGTTGTACCTTACCGGTATCACGCAAGGCTTGCGCCTCTGACAGTATGGGTTCTTGCGCATTACTTACTGCAGAGCTCAATGCACAAAACATTACAAAAATAAACCGACATAACCGCTGAAATTTCTTTTTATGTTCTATCATTATTTTTCCTTAATGCGCTAATTACTCAAACTAGCGCAGAATATTTCCCTGAAAATAGTAAAACCGTGTCGATACTAAACACGTCATTCTCTATATAATATGTAACACTTCACTTTTTTTCAGGTTTTGTAGAATATTCAGTAGATTATTACAGCTGAATATCTAACACCCCTTATGGAATTATCACTCGCCGAGCGCAAACAGGAAACCAACCGCATTACACTTTGGGGCGTGCTCGTTAACCTGGTGCTATCCATCATAAAAATCATTGGCGGTATCACAGGCCAATCACAAGCCTTACTTGCCGATGGCATTCACTCACTGTCCGACCTGGTCAGTGATGGCATGGTGTTAGTTGCTTCCAAACACGCCAACGAAGATGCCGATGAAGATCACCCCTACGGACACGCCCGTTATGAAACGTTAGCAACCGTCGCTCTTGGGTTTTTATTGATTGGTGTCGCTGTTGGTATCGCTTATGATGCTATTTTGCGCGTGGAAATACTTCGCTTACAAAACGCTGAAGATTTTATTGCCCCGGCACTCTATACACTGGCCATAGCCGCGATCTCCATTATTAGCAAAGAAGTGCTATATCATGCGACCAAAGCAGTCGCCGATAAAATTCGCTCGCCTTTGCTTGAAGCCAATGCCTGGCATCATCGCAGTGACGCTATCTCATCCATCGTGGTTTTCGTTGGCATTGGCGCCACCTATTTAGGCTACCCGCTGCTCGATGCCATTGCCGCCATTCTGGTTGCATTAATGATAGCTAAAATCGGATTAGATTTAAGCCGCCAGAGCGTACAGGAACTCGTGGATACTGCATTAGAGCCAGAAAAGGTTGAACAAATTAAGCAGACTATCCTAAATATTGATGAAGTTCGTCAACTGCATATGTTGCGCAGCCGTCGTATGGGTCAGAACGCACTGGTCGATGTACACATTCAGGTGTCGCCAAAGCTCAGTGTTTCCGAAGGTCACCATATTTCTGTTTGTGTCGAAAAAGCCGTGATAGAAAATTTTGAGGAAATCAATGATGTCACCGTGCATATCGATCCGGAAGATGATGAAACCGCCGCAAGTTGTAGAGACTTACCTTTACGCAGCGAATTGTTACTATCACTCAATACTGAATGGGCGAAACATGACACGCTTAGGCATATTAATGATGTCACCTTGCATTACCTTGATGGACGTATATGTGTAGAGGCTTGCTTACCTTTACGTTATATAACCGACCTTAAAAAAGCTGCCACATTAAAACAGGACTTTGGCGAAACCAATAAACAAATAAATGGCATTGGTGAAAGTCGGTTATATTTTCACTAAAACGCACTGTTTTAGCACCACATATAGTCTTGCGCACCAATCTTGTGCGCAAACACTGGGTGTTTCATAAAAAAACGTATCATATCGGGTTTCCCTTATTGGCACGTTTCGTGCAAAATCTACCCCTGTAAAAAAGGACCTTTAATCAGCTCTGTTGCCCTGCAAATAAAACAGACACCAACTGAGCTGATTAAAGGTTCTTTATCCAGAAAATCATACTTTCGACTTCTGGATAAAAACGTAAAAACAAACGCCGCACATAAGCAACTGCATCGTTTAATAATGCAGGGATGTTTTTTGCGCGGAAATTTTCTTATTACCAATAATTAGAGGCTCTAAAAATGTCTGCAAGCGACGTTCTAAATATGATTAAGGAAAAAGACGTTAAATTCGTTGATTTCCGTTTTACTGACACACAAGGCAAGGAACAACACGTAAGTGTTCCTGCACACACTGTCGACGAAGGCGAACTGGAAGACGGTAAAATGTTTGACGGTTCTTCAATCGCTGGCTGGAAAGGCATTCATGCCTCTGACATGATCTTGATGCCCGATTGTGACTCACAGGTTATCGACCCTTTCTGTGAAGAAGTCACTTTGAATTTGCGTTGTGACATCATCGAACCTTCAGACATGAAAGGCTACAACCGTGACCCTCGCTCTATTGCTAAACGCGCTGAAGCATACCTGAACTCAACAGGTATCGGCGACACTGCATACTTCGGCCCTGAAAATGAATTTTTCGTTTTCGACAGCGTGCAATGGACAGACACCATGGGTGAAGTCTCTTACAAAATTGGTTCTGAAGAAGCGGCCTGGTCATCAAATGATAGCTTCGAAGGCGGCAACATGGGACATCGTCCTGGTGTTAAAGGTGGTTACTTCCCAGTCCCTCCTGTTGATTCACTGCAAGACTTACGTTCATCTATGTGTCTGGTAATGGACGACATGGGCGCACCTTCTGAAGTACATCACCACGAAGTGGGTACGGCGGGTCAATGTGAAATTGGCGCTGTGTTCAACACCATGGTTCGCAAAGCGGACGAAGTACAAATCTTCAAATATGTGGTACATAATGTTGCCCACGCCTACGGTAAAACAGCAACCTTTATGCCGAAACCTATCGTCGGTGATAACGGTAACGGCATGCACGTTCATCAGTCTATTTTCAAAGACGGCGAAAACATGTTCCATGGTGACTTGTACGGCGGTTTATCTCAGATGGCTTTGTACTACATCGGAGGCATCATCAAACATGCGAAAGCACTTAATGCTTTTGCAAATGCGTCGACTAACAGCTATAAACGTTTAGTGCCAGGCTTTGAAGCACCAGTAATGCTGGCATACTCTGCTCGTAACCGTTCTGCTGCAATTCGTATTCCTCACATCCCTAATCCAAAGGGTCGTCGTATCGAAGTACGTTTTGGTGACAACACTGCTAACCCTTACCTTTGTTTTGCATCTATGCTGATGGCGGGTCTTGACGGCATCAAAAATAAAATCGATCCAGGTGAAGCTGCATCTAAAGATTTGTACGACCTTCCTCCTGAAGAAGAAGCTCTAATCCCACAAGTGGCTGTATCATTTGATGAAGCG
>JAESSQ010000251.1 GCA_016764035.1 Gammaproteobacteria bacterium | reverse complement strand
CGCCATTAGCCGTTCCAGATCAACAGGCAACAGCTAGAAAATCCAGGGGCAGGTCTTTCCATGAAAAAGGTGCCGGAGGGATTATTTTGCCATATCATGAACTTGACTACTTAACGATGCGCAAGGAAGTAAAAGCAAATATTTTTGTTATTGGTGAAGACTGGGGTAGAAAACCGCATAACAAAGGTGTCGAAGACTATATGAAAGAACACGGTAGAAAAGTTGTTCAGGTTCAATATAATCCAAACGCGAAATCGTGATGGCCACGCAGCAACCATAAACCGCCTTCGAACACTTAAAGCAAAACACAACCCCGACGACAACGTACTCAAGGCGGGTACGCAGCATAGCGTGGAAAAGGGTATATGCATTACGACCAAATACATACATAGCGCGGTTTTTGTAGTGTTTAAAACTTACTAGCCGGCCTCATAATCAGCAGGTTGAATGCTCAAGGCCTTCCAGGCACGCCATTTTTACAACGCAATACTCAGCACCTGTAAATTATTATAAAATAATTAATTATGCACCTACCCCAACTAGACAACTACCGCGCACTCTTACTCGATAACACCGCATTACTTGATGTCCGCGCACCTGTTGAATTTAATCAGGGCGCCTTCCCGCATACTCAAAACCTACCTCTAATCGATGACAATGAACGAGAAAAGATAGGCACCTGTTATAAAAAACACGGTCAGGATGCAGCCATAAAACTAGGGCACAAACTTGTTTCAGGCGACATAAAATCACAACGTGTATTGCACTGGCAACACTTTGTTGAACAAAACCCGCAAGGCGCACTTTACTGTTTTCGTGGCGGCCTGCGCTCTAAGATATCGCAACAATGGATATATGAAAAGACCGGCATCATCTACCCAAGAATAAAAGGCGGCTACAAAGCTATGCGTCGACTCTTAATTGATGAACTAGAAATATCAACACAGCAGATCAAACCCATCATGCTGGGCGGCAGAACCGGTATCGGCAAAACACTACTACTAAAAAAACTAACACAACAGATTGACCTCGAAGGCATCTATCATCACCGTGGCTCGGTGTTTGGCAAGCATGCAACACCACAACCCACGCAAATAAATATTGAAAACAAACTTTCCATTGAATTATTAAAGCTGCGTGACAAAGAACGTCTTCAGCTGGTGATCGAAGACGAAGGCACCAATATAGGGTCGAGAAGCATTCCTGAATCACTGTCTAAAAAAATGAAACAATCACCACTAATTTTACTGGAAGCCAATATCGAACAAAGAGTTAACATAACTTTTCAGGAATACATCACCGAGGCTTTAAGCGAGCACCAATTACATTACGGCGAGGAAGATGGCTTTACACGCTGGGCTGAACAACTTTGCCTCTCTATAGATAAAATTCAAAAACGTCTGGGCGGCACACGTCATAAAATTATAAAAGCCATACTCACCGATGCCATCTGCCAGCAAAAATCATCTGCCGACAACGAGCAACACAAAACGTGGATTAAATGCTTACTGGTTGACTACTACGACCCGATGTATGATTTTCAGATTAGCAAAAAAGACAATCATGTTATTTTCAAAGGAGAGAAACATGAGGTATTAGCGTATTTAAAACAACATCAAATAACGTAACCAAAGCACCCTTTATAAAGCACCACGCTAATCTTGCAACAGGTGACCAACGGCTTCCCCGTAAAAGGTTTTCGCCACATCCCAACTTCCCGGATTGATAGCATCAACGATATCCGCGTAGATAATCATCGGACTAATACCATCTATATTATTTTCACCGTCATAAGCGGGTGACCAGAAACTTTTGTACACACAGATTTCGCCTTCATCATCGTCGATTAATCCATAATAATCGGCAAACGCTTTTTGCTTTACCGCCGAGGAAAAGTACAAGCTGATTGATTCAGGCATCATAAAAGGCGTCGGTCTAGCAACAATGACCTCACCACCCCACAAACCACGAAACTTTGCAGGGTCTGCTTTTTTCCACCAGTTTTTATTTTCACAGGTATAACACGCCAGCATCTGTCGTGGGCGCAACTTTTCCAGGTAACCGTCAACCCAGCGTTCGAACAGACGTTTTTTATTAACCAGGCGTCGCTCACCATCATCTAAGATATAACCCGACGCATACAAATCATCGATAACAGGCCCGACACTACCCAACGCTATGTTTACTTTATTTGAAATTTCACGATAGGAAGCATGCAAGAAGCGCGGCTGATTAAATAATGCAAAAATCAATTTTAAACCCGCAGAGTTGAACGCACGTCCGCGAACGCGAGTATTACGTAAATGAGGTGACTTTTTGCCTTTTACATACCAATTCTGCTGTTTATTTTTTATCGATAAATTCCCTGCACAATCAACAAAAGATATCGACCGTTGCCTGAATTTTTCGGCCATTACAGGGTTTACGAAATCGGCGAACAATATCGCTTTTGACGACATTGCTTTAATCTGCGCGATTAATGAATTTATTTCTTTCTGCGGCGCCCACGATTGCACGAACACATGATAATTTTGGTCAAGATCATCGTGCTTTAAAGTAATGGTTTCGTTAGCACCAACGGCCTTTTGCATTAGACGATAGCCGACCTTGTTATTTCCATACCCCGTATTGGCGGCAAACAAATTCAGTCGACTTAGGCTCTTGCTCAGTATTTGTTTTTTCTCCACAAAACCCCCTTCGACAACTATACAATGTCGTTCATAAATATTGAACAACATTGTAAGCAAACCTATCTAATGCCACAAGGTTTTATTAAGAAACTTGCGATGTAAAAAGTAAGCTGGCTGTTTTGTCGTTTAGAGAATTAAAAAATACTACCGTTTAATAAATACGTACCGTGTCGCACCATTACTCATCAAGTTCGGCTACCTTTGCGGCAAATTTAAGACTATCGCGTAATGTATCCATTTCGTCATCCATCGCATCCGAAGAAGATTTCGACGACACCAAGCCCTGAAGCGGCGCTTCATGCACGCTTTCATATTGGGATTTCAGTTGCTCAATTAACTGTAAAACAGTGTCAGCCGGATACCCTTTAAGCTCGAGATCATTAAATAAAGCCTTACTGGCATCGAATGGATACAACTGAAAGCGGTCGACGTAAGCTTCTACCAATGTCCAAAAGAAAGGCCTGACTTTACTGATTTCAAGATCTCTATTATTTAGCAACGCAACAGCAAGCTCACCTAATTGCGTCAAATCAAGTTTTGATAGATCTTCAGACGAATGACTAGCATCATCAACACTGCCGAATTTATTCTCAGCATTAAGCAACGCATTGTCCTTTTTTTGATGTTTCAATTTGCCTCGCTAAATGTAACTAGCTGTGCTGCCTGCTCATTAACGGTAACAAACAAAATCAAACCGAAAGCTACAGCTTTATTGTGCTCATCAATTAAATAGCGAATCACCTTTCAAAGCAAGCAAAAATAACAAGACGGTTCTTCAATAGCAAAAGACAATCAACCATTTTCAATCAACAATAGAGAAGACCTACCACTAGTTTTTGAATAAAATCAAGTGTTTGCATTCTTTACACTTTAAAATAAAAAAAATTATAAATTTACATAACATACTGATTAGCATATATAAAAAATTCTATGCATGATTATTGCATAACCATTTTCTTTAACGCATAACCTGTAAAACAGACAACCTGGTGAAAACAAATATCAAGCAAACACTTTAATCTCATTATCAGCGATACTATGCCCGCATTATGACAAATTATAGTTATTGATTTTTTTAAAAGATGAACACTAACGCAAAACAAATTCTGCAAAAAACAGATATCGACAAGCTGCCTAGTTTGCCGCATGTTTTACTTCGACTACTGGATATTTGTCATGGCGAAAACCTGTCTTACGATGAATTAGCCAGCGTCTTGCAACAGGACCCCAGTTTGTACAGCCGAATAAACGCAGCATGCCATCGAAATCAACACGTAAATAACCGTGATTCAGCACCGTTACAAGCCTCAAACACTAGCGAGGCTGACAACGCACGCCCGGATAATGCAAAACAAAATTTAAAAGCATCTTTTCAACAGCTCGGTATCAACACAATAAAGAGTATTGTCGTTACCGCTACAGTACAACAATTTTTTTCACGAACCAGTCTTGAACGTACTGAATTTCTAAAGCAACACTGGCAACACTCACTGTACTGCGCCAAAGTGGCACAATCCATGGCCAAGCATTACGGCTACGAAAACCCTGAGGAAGCCTATACCACGGGTCTGACACATAAAATTGGCCAATTAATTCTAGAAGCAGCTTACCCGGATAAATATACCGTTGCATTCGCGCAACTTAGCGAAGATGAAATTTTTTCCACACTTGAGCAAGATGAATTCGGCACCACACATCAACAGGTCGGTGCCGAATTACTAAAAAAACATGGCGTCAACAGCTTTATCTGTGACGCCGTGCTCTACCACCATGAAGCATTAGACCGCATTCAGGACGCCCACCCACTGGTAAAAATCATTAACCTTGCTCACACGCTAACCAGTAAACATTTCAATGCTGAAGATCAGTCGATTTTTGATGGCGTCGAACAATTACTTGGCCTGGATAAAGCACTGTTACTCGAGATACTCGATAAATCACAGCAATGGTTGAGCCATACGGCTGAAAAGCTGGGAATTATTCTTTCCGTCGATGGTATGAATAGCAAGGAGACCAAACGCCAGGCAGCGAGCGACGAGCTTAAACAGGTACGGCTGGCCGAACAGGTAAGAAATATCGCTTTATTAGATGGTATTCATCAGCACTTATCTCGTTACCAAGGTCAACGTGATAACAAGAAAACACTGTTACGCATAATCACGCAACACATCGACATTTTATTTGGTGTAAGCCAGAGCATCTTGATGCTATACGATGCCATCGATGACAAGGTAAACGCGATTCCTAGTAATAACCAACCTCGACAGCTGGAAGATATATCCATCCCCTTAAAGCTAGATCGAAGCCTAGTAACCGACGCGCTATTGAATAAGCAGGCGACACATTCATTTAGTGACGAATCAGAGGCTAACAATACTAGCCAGCTATCCATTGTCGACCGTCAGCTTATCGGTTTTACTGATCAGGATGGCATTATTTGCCTACCCATGCTGTTAAACAATACCGCCATCGGCACACTGGTATTAGGCGTAAACAACAAACAGTATGAAAGTTTATGGAAGCAACTACCCTTGCTAACACGTTTCGCAAACGAAATTGCGCAAACACTAAATATAAGCAGCTTAACAAGCAATGCATCTGCTAACGTCAGCACCCAGAATTCTGCACTGGAACAAAAAATCAAAGAAGTATTACACGAAGTGCGCAACCCGCTGAGCATAATGAATAACTATCTCGGCATCCTCAGTTTCAAATTAGAAAAAGACAAACCTGCACAGGAAGACGTAGAAACCATTAAGTCAGAAATCGAACGTATCAGTCAGATTCTTAATAGTCTCACCGAAACCGAGCCGCAGACCAGCGAAACGTCACCCATTGATATTAATGCCATCATTGCTGACCTCACCAATGTCTTTCAAACCTCGCTATTCGCTGACAAGAAAATCCAGATTTCTCTCGACCTGGATGACAGAATCAGTTCTCTACAGAGCAATAGCAATGCCATCAAGCAAATTTATACCAATTTAATTAAAAATGCAGTCGAAGCACTTCCTGCAAACGGCAAACTTATAGTCTACACTCAAGACTATGTAAACGTTGATGGGGTAGAACATATCGAACTCTCTGTCGCCGACGATGGTCCAGGTATCAATACCGACATACTGCCTAAGCTATTTTCACCGGTGGAATCCACCAAAGGTGAATATCATGCGGGGTTAGGGCTAACCATCGTCAAGAACCTGGTCAACGAATTACATGGATCAATCAGTTGTAGAAGTGGCGACAATGGTACCAGTTTCCATATCTTGTTGCCTAAGCGCTAAAAAACAATGACAACGACTGACCAAGCTACAAATAAATGATCAAAAATGCACACTCTGGGATGTGCGGATGATAATAACAAAGTAAAAGTAGGGCTACTTTTACACAACAGAGTGAAAACATGAGTATTAATGAGCAGAAGATTCTCGTCGTCGACGACGACCCTGTCGTTTTAAAAAGTTTAAAAGATTT
>JAESSQ010000021.1 GCA_016764035.1 Gammaproteobacteria bacterium | reverse complement strand
ATATGAATATTTTTGATGCCACGAACTTCATCGGGTAGCGCGGTTATTTCAAAATAATGCGTGGCAAACAAAGTATAAGATTTGTTTACGGTGCTTAAGTGATATGCACAGGCCCAGGCCAGAGATAAACCATCAAACGTACTGGTGCCGCGACCAATCTCATCCATCAATACCAGTGAGTTTTCCGTGGCATTGTTGAGAATGTTCGCCGCTTCTGTCATTTCCACCATAAAGGTAGAGCGCCCACTGGCAAGATCATCGGAGGCACCGATGCGTGTATAGATACGATCGATGGGGCCAATGACGGCGCTTTCAGCGGGCACGTAGCTGCCGATATAGGCAAGTAAAACGATGAGTGCGGTTTGTCGCATGTAGGTTGATTTACCACCCATGTTAGGGCCGGTGATAATGCTCATGCGTTTGTTATCACTTAATAGCGTGTCATTGGCAACGAAATGTCCGTTGGGCAGCGTTGTTACTACGCGTTCGACGACGGCATGGCGACCCTGTTTAATGTTTATACCAGGCTTATTGCTTAATTGTGGGCAGTGGTAATCCAGCGTCTGTGCGCGTTCTGTTAAACAGCAGATGCTGTCGAGTTCGGCGATATTTGAGGCGGAGTTTTTAAGCGGTTGTAAAAATCCTAGTAACTGTTGTAGCAAATCGTCGTATATCGATTTTTCTAATGCCAGTGCACGTTCTTTAGCGCTTAATACTTTATCTTCATACTGTTTTAATTCTTCCGTAATAAATCGCTCAGTGGTTTTTAAGGTTTGTTTACGTGTGTAATGCGCTGGCACGTTATCTGATTGTAGGCGGCTGATCTCGATATAAAATCCATGCACGCGATTGTAATTAACCTTGAGTGTTTTTATGCCCGTCTCTTCTCGTTCGCGGCATTCCAGCTGTTCGAGAAATTCATTGGCATTTTTGCTTAGCGCACGTAGTTCATCTAATTCTGTGTTGTAACCGGCTGCGATAAAGCCGCCATCGCGTGTCAGCACAGGCGGGTTTTCACAGATTGCGTTACCAAGAAGTTCGACCGTCTGTGGATGTGTCGATATATTTATTGCCTGTTGTTGTAACAAAGGCGCATGGCATTGTTGTAATAAGCCCTGTAGTTCAGGTAATACGGCAAGCGAGTTTTTAAGTGTTTCTAAGTCACGCGGTCTTGCAGACAATAAGGCAAGGCGACTCATGATACGTTCGATGTCGCCGATAGAATTCAAGCAGAACTGGATATCTGTGGTCAGCTGAATATTTAAAAGTTCAGCGATTGCCTGGTGGCGTTTCTTAAGCAGTTCATGTTTGCGTAGCGGTGAATGTAACCAACGCCGTAAACAGCGGCTACCCATGCTAGTGGTGGTGCGGTCGATAACCGAGGCCAGGGTATTTTCAGTACCGCCGGAGATGTTGATCTCGATTTCGAGATTACGACGACTTGCTGCATCCAGCACGATAACATCGTCCGTATTTTCGACATGAAGCCCTGAGATATGGGGTAGCGCGACGCGTTGTGTGTCCTGCGTATACTGCAGCAAACAACCGGCTGCCATCACCGCGACGTCTAAATCCTGGCAGCCAAAACCGGACAGGTCTTTTGTGCCAAACTGAGCATTTAACAGACGATTCGCACTGTCAAAATCAAACCACCATGGCGGTTGCTGACGTAAACTGATATTCGTGCTCAACGTGTTACTTAATTCATCAAACAGTGGTGCATCTTCAGCGAGTAAAATTTCAACAGCCTGTAAGCGTTCAAGTTCTGCGTAGAGTTGTGCTTTATGTTTTATTTCAGAGACATTGAAACGACCAGACGTAATATTCAGCGCAGCAAGACCGTAACTATTATTGTGGTAATGAATGCATACCAATAGATTATCTTTGTGTTTATCGAGCAAAGCTTCTTCAGTTACCGTACCGGGTGTGACGATACGCATAACTTCACGGTTTACTGGGCCCTTGCCTTCACCCGGTTTACTGGTCTGTTCGCAGATAGCCACGGATTCGCCACGTTTTATCAGACGTGCCAGATAATTATCAGCGGCATGATAGGGGATCCCTGCCATCGGAATCGGTTTGCCGGCAGACTGGCCACGTGCGGTTAAGGTTATATCGAGAAGTTTGGAGGCTTTTTTGCATCATCAAAAAACAGTTCATAAAAATCGCCCATCCGGTAAAACAACAGGGTTTTAGGGTGGTCTGCCTTAATACGAAGATACTGCTGCATCATCGGTGTGTGGGCGGTGTTTTCTGCGCTTTTTTTGTTGTTTGTTGTGGCGGTGCTCATAGGCGCCTAGTGTACAAGATTTACTGGTTTGTTTGCATAGTGTCCGATAAAGTACGGTAACTATTTTACGTGATTCGAGGGCAAGCGAATGACCTCATCCGGGCAGTACGTTACAGAGCAAGAACTCAGTGACCTGGCTGAACAACTGGGACAGTGCTTAGTAGCAAAGGATCTGAAACTGGCAACGGCAGAATCTTGTACTGGCGGCTGGATAGCAAAAATCATAACTGACATTCCTGGCAGCTCAGCGTGGTTTACCGGTTCTGTTGTTTGTTACAGCAATGAGCTTAAGCAACGGTTGCTCGGTGTAAAAGCAGATACCTTGATCGAATTTGGCGCAGTCAGCAGTGATACGGTTCATGAGATGTCCGATGGTCTATTTGCTTATACGGATGCCGATGTGGCAGTAAGTGTTAGTGGCATCGCTGGCCCCGATGGTGGTAGCGCAAACAAACCTGTTGGTCTGGTCTGCTTTAGTTGGAGTAAACGTGATGAGTCAATAGTCCTGCGTTCGTACAACTTTGAAGGTAATCGTGAAAGTATTCGCAAGCAGGCTATTGAGCAAGCATTGAACGGTTTGTTGACACTGTTGGATTGTGATGGGTAATTTTGGTTGAGAAAAAACTTAGCGAAGCAGTGAGCTTTGCATCCGTTCGTTGCTAAGTGGAAGTTTAAGTATGTCATGTAACTAAATAATTTTATTAAGTTTAAAAGCGTAATTTGATTCGTCTTTATCCGCTAGCGCAATCACTTTGGCATCGGTGTTATATTTTTGTAGGCTGTACAGTAGAACATCCATATTGCTGATATTGACACCCGCATAGTTATTGCCGTAACCATAAAAAAAATCAGTCACAATAAAGTCAGGTGGCTGTTTGTTTGCCGCCGCCATTTTTAACTGTGCAAGTGCTTTTCGCATCGAATAGATTTTAGTCTCGGTGAATCCGAGTGTGAAATACAGTTCTGAAAAGTTTGGGTGTGTTGGTGATTCGATGATAGAAAATAAGATTTTCGCTGGCATAATAATCTGTGAGTATGTGTATGAGAGGGATTTATCCTGTTTATTATATATATTTGTATTATTGATTTGTGGCCAAACATAATAACTTCAGTTCTAGCCGTACGAAAAATAGCCAAGAATTTTCTCGATAAACAGCATAGTTATATGGCTTTGACTCTGGCGTGAAAATAAAAAATGACTTAGTTTTAATGATTCTGATGATTTAACTATCACAAGGGCTATCTGAGTACAAAAATCTATGTGATAATCGTTCGAATTATTATAAAAAATACTATTTAGAGGAATTACTAATGGATGACAATCGTAAAAAGGCACTAGCGGCCGCTTTGTCTCAAATTGAACGTCAATTCGGCAAGGGATCTGTCATGCGTATGGGCGATAATGGCGCCATACCTAATATCGAGACCGTATCGACCGGTTCTATAAATCTTGATATCGCTCTCGGCATCGGTGGTTTACCGAAAGGCCGTGTTGTAGAAATCTACGGCCCTGAGTCTTCGGGTAAAACCACATTAACATTGCACGTAATTGCGGAAATGCAAAAGACAGGTGGAACCGCTGCATTTATCGATGCAGAGCACGCACTCGATCCACTCTATGCGGCCAAGCTTGGCGTTAATATAGACGATCTGTTGGTTTCGCAACCGGATACGGGTGAGCAAGCATT
>JAESSQ010000250.1 GCA_016764035.1 Gammaproteobacteria bacterium | reverse complement strand
GGTAAGGTTAAAGGTGGCTTCACCGTTGAATTGGGTGATATCCGTGCGTTCTTGCCGGGTTCACTCGTTGATGTTCGTCCGGTGCGCGATACCGCCTACCTGGAAAACAAAGATCTTGAATTCAAAATTATTAAACTTGACCAGAAACGTAATAACGTTGTGGTTTCACGTCGTGCTGTTGTTGAAAATGAATACAGTGAAGAACGCGAAGCATTGCTCAACAGTATCGAAGAAGGCAAGTCAATTAAAGGTATCGTTAAAAACCTTACCGATTACGGCGCTTTCCTTGATCTTGGTGGCATTGATGGTCTGTTACATATTACTGACATGGCATGGAAACGTGTTCGTCATCCTTCAGAAATTGTTGAAATTGGTACCGAAATCGAAGTTATGGTACTTAAGTTCGATAAAGAGAAGACGCGTGTATCACTTGGCCTGAAGCAACTAGGTGATGATCCATGGGCTGAGATTGCACGTCGTTATCCAGAAGGCTCGCGTCTTTGGGGTAAAGTTAGCAACATCACCGATTACGGTTGTTTTGTTGAAATCGAAGACGGCGTTGAAGGCCTTGTTCATGTATCTGAAATGGACTGGACTAATAAAAACGTTAATCCTGCAAACATCGTTACCTTAGGTGAAGAGAAAGAAGTAATGATTCTTGACATCGATGAAGATCGTCGTCGTATTTCTTTGGGTATGAAACAATGTAAGGCTAATCCATGGGATGAATTCTTTGCAACCCATAACAAGGGCGATAAAGTGAGTGGTGTAATTAAATCTATCACTGATTTCGGTGTCTTTGTTGGCCTTAATGGCGAGATTGATGGTCTTATTCACATGTCTGATATCTCCTGGGATGATGCTGGTGAAGAAGCGGTTCGTGACTATAAAAAAGGTGATAGTATCGAAGCGGTTGTATTATCTATCGATGCAGAACGTGAACGTATATCGTTAGGTATCAAGCAGATGGAGCAGGATCCTGTTTCTACCTATATCGCTGAGCACAAGAAGGGCTCTTTCGTAACAGGTGTTGTATTGTCTGTAGACGCAAAAGCTGCTGTTATCGATTTAGGTGATGGTGTTGAAGGTACATTACGTGCCTCTGAACTATCTCGTGATCGCGTTGAAGATGCGAGTACAGTGCTTAAAGTAGGTGACGAAGTCGAAGCTAAATTGATGGGTGTTGACCGTAAGAATCGCGGTATTGCACTATCAATAAAAGCCAAAGACTATGATGATGAGTCAGAAGCGTTGAAAGACTTCTCTGATAATCAGGATGCAACTGTAGGTGCAGCACCAACGTTAGGTGATTTGATGAAAGAGCAAATGAAAGCCAAAGATTAAACTGGTCGACATTTGTTCGATGTTATCTCGGTTAGTGAAGGAGAAGAACCTTTCACTAATCGGGCTGGCAGTTATTATAAAAGTATTTGACCGTTATTGACTATTCGTTTTTTATAACAGAGGAAGATCATTAGTATGGCTGAAGAAATGCAAACTAACGCAATGATGAAATCAGAATTGATCGAACGCATTGCGCGCAAGCAAAGTCATCTCGCTTATAAGGATGTTGAACTGGCGGTCAAAAGTATGCTGGAACAGATGAGCAATTCATTGGCCAGCGGTGAAAGAATAGAAATACGTGGTTTTGGTAGTTTTTCTCTACACTATCGTCCACCTCGCTCTGGTCGAAATCCAAAAACAGGCGGCTCAGTCGCTCTTCCAGGTAAACATGTACCGCATTTTAAACCTGGTAAAGAATTACGTGAAAGAGTAAACGAGTCGATGAAAAAAGAATCTGGGACGGGTTTCTGACATTATATGACTAAGCTGTCATTACTAGAATGGTAACTGTATTAAGTCATTTATACTGCTTATCTGTTTTAATAAAATTTATATTTTCAAACGTTTTTATTTACTGACGTTAAGTGTGGTGTAACAACGTGTTTGATTTCCCACAATTTCCTTTCTGGTCTCTAACGATTATCCTTATTAGCATCGTTTTTTTATGGCTAATATTTCGCAATAAGCAATCACATAAACAACAGCAGTCGTCGTTATCTTCCGAATACTTTAAAGGCTTAAACTATTTGCTCAATGATGAGCAGGGAAAAGCATTGGATGTCTTTGTCAAATTAGTGGATTCCAATTGGGCTACTATTGACACCCATTTTACACTGGGAAAAATTTATCGTAAAAATGGTGAGATGGATAAAGCCATAAAAATTCATCAAGGCTTGATTGGACGGCCATCGTTACCTGAACAATATCGCAGCAAGATATTACTCGAACTGGGTTATGATTATTTAGGTGCCGGTTGGTTTGACCGCGCGGAGGGTCCTTTTAAGGAAGTTCTTATTCAAGATGCTAAGTCCACTGAAGCACGCCACAATCTGATACTTATATATCAGCAGGAAAAAGACTGGTTTAAAGCAATCGAAATAGCTGTCGATTTGTTTACTGATGAACCTGATGTCACGGGACCTATGATTGCACATTACTATTGTGAATTAGCAGAAGTAGCGAAAGTAAAGGGTGATATCAGTCAGTTGGAAAATTATGCTAATAAAGCATTACATTATGATGTGTCTTGTGTGCGTGCTTCGATAATACTGGCTGACCAGATAAAAGCGTCAGGTGATAATAAAAAAGCCATTGAAATATATCAATCAATCGAGAGTCAGGATGCCGAGTCGATAATATTAGTCATCGATTCTTTAAGTGAATGTCATGAGAATCTATCTTCATTAGATAAATTGTACGATTACCTGGTAGCACTACAAGATCGACATAAAAATCTTTTTTTGCAAATTTATATAGCATCCATCCTTGAAAAGTCACGAGGCAGTCAAGCTGCTATTGTCTATTTAACTGAAGAAATAAAACGACAACCAACCTTGTTCGGCGTGCAAAAACTTATCTCTTATAAGCAAAAAGAAGAGGGTGCTGATAAGGCGTTTCGTGATTTAACGGTCGCAATATCTATTTTACAACAGGGTCAGGTAGAGTATCGCTGTCAGAAGTGCGGGTTTAGTAGTAACACGCATTACTGGTTATGCCCAAGCTGTAATCATTGGGATAGAGTGAAACCTGGTATTATCGAACCCGAACATGCGCATATAATTTAATGAGTAAAACATCACCTGTAATTGTTGCGTTAGACTTTTCCTCTGAGCGAGAAACACTTGCTTTGGTCGATCGGCTAGACGCATCCATGTGTCGTTTAAAAGTGGGGAAAGAGCTCTTCACCCGCTGTGGTCCGTCACTGGTTAAGACATTAGTCGATAAAAACTTTGATGTCTTTTTAGATCTTAAATATCACGACATCCCAAATACCGTTGCTCAGGCTTGCGCGGTTGCGGCGGATCTTGGTGTTTGGATGTTAAACGTTCATGCATTAGGTGGTGAAAAGATGATGAGCGCAGCCAGAGAAGCTGTATCCGGTACGGATGCACCATTATTAATTGCTGTTACCTGGCTAACCAGTAGCGGTCAGCTTGAACTTGATGCTCTAGGTTTTAACGCTACACCACAGGATATGGTCTCCAGGTTAACGTTGATGAGCCAGAATGCAGGAATGAATGGTGTCGTGTGTTCTGCACGCGAAGCGCCGATGTTACGGCAAGTTATGAATGAAGACTTTTTACTGGTTACGCCTGGTATTCGTCTTGTCGATAAAAAGGTTTCAGTAGTAAAACAAGATGATCAGTGTCGAGTGGTGACACCCGAGCAAGCAATGAAAGACGGAGCTTCATATTTAGTCATTGGCCGACCGATTACCCAGGCGGAAGACCCATGTAAGGTTTTACGTACAATAAATAACATATTGCGCTGATTTTTTAATTGTTAAAACGGTATTAATCTAAACACTCAAATAAAAAAATGAATATCCAGGGAGGATGCATATGAAATTACTTCACAGTCTTTTTTTAGTTTCAGTTTTATTCTTAGCAACATCTATTTCAACATCGGCAATAGCAGCAAAGATAAATATTAATACAGCCAGTGCTGAACTGATAGCGTCAACAATGACAGGTGTTGGTGACAGTAAAGCTCAAGCGATTATAAATTATCGAACTAGCCACGGAAAGTTTAAATCTATACAAGATTTGGAAAACGTAGATGGTATTGGCTTAAAAACAGTCGAAAAAAATAAAGATAAAATTACATTGTAATTGTCTTTTTACAAAGCAAATAAAAAGGCCTGATTATCAGGTCTTTTTTATTGCTAAAATATAAGGTATGAACGAAAAGTATAATTTATTTGAGCAATCACTCCATTGTTTATTAATAAAAAATCCACAACAAAAAGTTAATGCGACCTTGTCGTTACAAAAACAATGGCTGAATCAGGAATTATTGCTACAGCCACTTTCAGACATACAATCATTACCAGTACCTGGGCGACCAGAAAAACCTGAGCTGGTTAACCCTAAAGAAGTATCCCGACGAAAACTTGCTAGCTTAAAAGGGCGGTTAACCCTGGTTCATGCTATCGCTCATATCGAATTTAATGCGATTAACCTTGCGCTGGATGCTTTGTACCGTTTTCAGAAAATGCCTGAGCAATATTATACTGATTGGTGTTTAGTGGCAGCAGAAGAAGCTCACCACTTTACTATGCTTTCTGATTATCTTGATGAAAATGGAATGCGTTATGGTGATTTGAATGCGCATAACGGCTTATGGGAGATGGCTGTTAAAACAGATTTTGATGTTCTCGTTAGAATGGCATTAGTACCCAGGGTGCTTGAGGCGAGGGGGCTTGACGTTACGCCGCGTATGATTGAAAAACTACAGTCTACAGGCGATATGCAATTAGTCGCTATATTAAAGAAAATATTTGATGACGAAATTGGTCACGTAAAAATAGGTACGTATTGGTATAAACATTTGTGTAAATTGAGAAACTTGGAACCGCAGCAAACATTTCTTGGCTTGATCGAGAAACATATGCAAGGTGCCAAGTTTGGTCCTTTTGAAATTGAAGCTCGTATCGAAGCAGGCTTTAGTAAAGAGGAATTAGAAGGTCTGCTGAGTCGTTTTAGTTAATCCTGTTGAGGATGAAATTTAAGTTACGTCTTTATTAAAATAATTTGTGTCACTGATTCAATAGGGTATTAGTCGATGTTTCTAAATTGAAAACGCCGCGCGTTATTGTTATTTTTCAATGTATGTTGTTGTGAAATACTCGTGGTTAAAGAGTACCTTGCGCATTAATCTGAAGTTATACAGGTTCGTGTTATACACGATTTATATCATTGATAAGTTTGCAGTTGTAAATCAGAAGACGCATTCAGATGAAGATAGCTACCGGTACTGTGCCAGTCACCTAACACAATTCTGGTGGTTTCATGGCCGTTAATATTTTTATGGTGAATTGCAGGGCGATGTGTGTGGCCATGAATCATCAGTTTTATATGGTTATCTATAAAAACTTTATCGGTTTCAGCCTGGTTAACATCCATGATGTATTCATTTTTTTCAGACGTTGATTGTTGACTCTTTTCCCTTACACTTTTTGCAATTTGAAAGCGTTCATCAAGGGATTTATCTAAGAATTGTTGTTGCCATTCAGGGTTTCTAACCATCTTTCGAAATTGTTGATATTCAATATCATCAGTACACAAGGTATCACCATGCATCAATAAAATATCCTGCCCCTTATAACTTATTTTGTGCGGGTCCTCAATAATTTTAAAATGACATTGTTTAGCTAACGCATTACCGATCATAAAATCACGGTTGCCATGCATGAAAAATATGTCAGTATTATTTTCAGTTACCAGTTTAGTTAACCTGTTGAATACTACCTGATAGCCGGTGGCAGGGTCATCGTCCCCCCACCAGACTTCCAGGAAGTCTCCAAGAATATATAAAGTGTCAGCTTTAGCAGCGATATCTTCTGCAAAACGCAAAAATAATGCGATAGTTTCAGGCCGTTCTGGCATTAAATGTAAATCTGAAATAATAACAATATCTTTCATTGGTTCTAATTAAGCAGCTGTTGCTTTATTAATTGTGATGGTTTCAACAGGCACGTCGCCATGACCACCCTCACTGCTTGTACTGACATTAGCAATAGCGTCTAGCGTATCCATGCCATCGCTTACTTTACCAAAAACACAGTATCCCCAACCCTGGTCAGTTTGTGATGTGTAGTTTAAGAAGTCATTATCTTTATGGTTAACAAAAAACTGAGCGGTTGCCGAATGAGGGTCGCTGGTTCTGGCCATAGCAATCGTGCCACGATCATTTTTTAAGCCATTGTCGGCTTCATTGTTAACTGGACTATTACAATCTTTTTGTACCATTCCTGGCAAAAAGCCGCCACCCTGAATCATGAAATTTGGGATAACGCGATGAAAAATTGTGCCATCGAAAAAGCCATCATTAACATAGTCTAAAAAGTTTTTTACGGTTTCTGGCGCTTTCTCGTCGTTTAATTCGATAACGAAATTGCCGTGTGATGTGTCAAATGTAACTGTTGTCATAGTGATTTCCTGAGTAATTAAAGTCTTATGGTGTCCCGAGAGGGAGTCGAACCCCCGGCCTGCCCCTTAGGAGGGGGCCGCTCTATCCGGCTGAGCTATCGAGACAATTGTTGCGGCGAATTATAACAGGAATACTCTAAGTACTTGTGTTTACCTTATGCTGCGGCTGACAGCTCGACGGTCTTGTTTTTGTAAGGCATGTGTTAACTTTTTCCAGATATAAGATTGTGGTTCGTTTGTAGATGTCATGACAAAATTGAGGATAGTGATGTCAGTCAACGTGGGTAACATTGCGTGTTTAAACTGGCGTAGTCCACAAAAGAGTATTTGATCAAAGGCTTTTAATTCTGTTTTATCTTCTGGTAAAAGAATAAAGTCATCGCCACGTTTTAACAATAAAGTAATGCATTCAAACTTTTTATTATGCGTTACTGGATTTTGAGTGATGTGTTTTAATTCGATTCGTCGACCATAGCCTAGCGCCTGTGCGATAGCTGGCGTGGTTTCTTTGTTTATTGTTTCTGTCCACACATAGGGGTTATTGTTGTCAATGACAGCACTCAAACGACTAATGGTAATATTGGCCCATTCTGGCGTTTTATGTTGAGCCAGTTGGATAAAGTCGATTAATAATGGCGCGATTAATATGGCGCGAATTTTTCTGGCGATGACTTCGCTAGGCTGCATAACCAGATGAGCGATAGGTACGAGTTCGTTTTTGTTTTTCTTATTGGAAGTGAGGTAATGCTCATTAATTTTTTCATATAATATTTTGTTTGTCATTTGGTTTTGCCGTCCGACAACAAAAATATCTTTGTTTAGTTGTCGGGCTGTCATGATTATCGATAGATTGTTTGAGTCATTGTCAGTGCCGGCAATAATGCCTGCAGCCGTATCAATACCTGCTTGTGTCAGCGTCGCAGCGTCGGTACCGATACCGATGATAAATTTTTCATTCGTATGGTTGTTTTTATGGAAAGACTTTTTTGTTTCATCGCTGGGGTCAATTATCACTGTCTGTATGTTTTGTTTAAGTAGCTCTTTATGAAGTTGTTTGCCGAAGCGGCCATAACCTGAAAGAATCCAGTGACCTTTTCTTATATTTATGGGAGGGCTTAATGGTTTATCTGGAGCGCCAGTTAACCATTCAAAAATCAGGTACATGGATGGTGAGTGTAAAACCATACTAAAGATTTTAGAAAAACTTTCATAGGGGTTTACAATATGATCCGAACCGAATGAAAGCATGTTTTCTTCGTGCTCTTTATATTCTGATCGACAAATAACCATTACGTCGGGATGTAATAACTTACTGCTGATAGCTATTTTCAGATTAGTTTCGTCCTTTGATGTTACGGCGATGACGCCATGGCATTTGTCCAGGTGTACACCCGCAACTTCTAATGAAGCTGGGTCCGAGGCATCAGCAGTTAAGCTAGGTACATGTTCGAGGGTATCATTCAATCCTTGCTCGCTGAGGTCAGTTTTTCGCTCGATGACCACAGCGCTAAAGTGTTCCTCCAGCAGAGCATTAATAACAGCTTTGCCGGTCTCACCAAAACCGCAAACAACGTAATAGGGTCGGTAAATGTTTTTAATGTCTCGTTGAAAAGCCGATGCCTCTATTGCCGCTTGAAATTTTTTATTTTGAATAAGAGATATAACCGTACCGAGTGCATAAAACCATGAGATTACTGTTATATAGATAATGATGATTACCCAAAGGCGTTGTGCGTCACTGAGGGGGTAGGGGATCTCGCCAAATCCGATGGTAGTCGCGGTATAACTGACAAAGTAAAAAGCATGGTAAATGCTCATGTACCAGGTATTGCCTTTATCATCGATACCTGGGATTAATGTCAATCCTAAAATGGCGATGCTGTACACCAATATGATTAAGGTGAAAGGCGTACGCATACGCCGTAAAACTAATGAGGTGGCTTCATTCATTGGCGTTATTCATGATTAGATTAATTGGTGTTTTATCGATACGTTATCGTCTAAACATAGAGGCTTCTATCATGAGCAAAATAACGGAAATAATGTTGGCTAACATTGCGCCACCACTTAATGCCACGATGGTTGAAACAGTACTTGGCGTAAGACCGGTTTGGTGGATGTGAACAGCAAATATCCAGACAATGGAACCTGCGATTAATTGCACCATGGCGACCAGGCTGGTCGCGAGTAGCATTGCTCCCATATGAGATTTGTCGCCAAATTTCATTAAAGTAGCGATAAGGTTGACCACGATTACGGCAAATAATTCGTAAACATTGTGGTGTATTGGGTCGTCAATTTCGCCGTAAAAAAAACCAAAATTAAGAGTGAGGGCGAGTATCATGAAAAAGCTGAATATGACTTTTTCCAGGTTCATGGCGACGACTCCTTTGTGAAAACATTTATAGAATATGGTATCAATCGATAACGTACTCTCGAATTATTACATGGTTAACTTCATTTTAGCTTCTGTTTTTGTAAATGCCAGACGCATCGTTATTGCTTGTTATATTAAATTATTTGCTAAATAAATTATTTAATATCTCGGTGTACACTTTGGTTAGTTGTTCAAGTTGGACGATGTTAATGTTTTCATCAATTTTGTGAATGCTTTCATTGATGGGACCAAGTTCTACTACCTGGGCGCCTGTAGGTGCAATATAGCGTCCATCGGAGGTGCCTCCAGCCGTCGATAATTCAGTCTCTATGTTGCAGATGGTTTTAATTGCTTTTTGTGTGGCTTCGACCAGATGGCCATCGGGCGTTAAGAATGGCAACCCTGAAAGCGACCAGTTAAGTGTGTAGTTTAACGTGTGGTTATCAAGAATAGTCTCAACACGTTCTCTTATTAACTGTTCTGTTGTTTCCGTCGAGTAGCGCAGATTAAACTGAACACGCATGTCTCCGGGTATTACATTGCCTACACCTGTGCCTGAGTTAATATTTGAGATTTGAAAGCTGGTGGGCGGAAAATGATCGTTACCGTTATCCCAAACTTCATCGGTTAAGTCCTGTAATGCGCCGGCAAAAAGATGAATAGGGTTTTGCGCCAGGTGTGGGTAAGCGATATGCCCCTGGACACCATGAATAGTTAGGTCGCCAGAAATAGAACCACGGCGTCCATTTTTAATAACGTCACCGAGTATATTCGAGCTCGAAGGCTCACCGACTAAACACCAGTCTAT
>JAESSQ010000249.1 GCA_016764035.1 Gammaproteobacteria bacterium | reverse complement strand
TTGCGCGATAGCCAGAACCAATACCACCAGCGTCCATAAGCCCCATGCGGGCACATCCATAACCATCATACCTAGTGCTGAAAAGGCTGCCTGGATAAGCGCAACACCAAGCACACCTTGTGCCACGCTACGAATCGTATCCCTGGTTAGGTTAGCAAACACTTTGCCCGACGTAACATTAGTAAGCCGAGTAAACACTTTCAGGGTAAGGTTATAAGAACCTGATGCGTTGGCAACTAAAACACCTGAAATAATTATCGATAATACAAACTGTAATATTGTACCGGCCGCGCCAGCTGCGCCAGAAAGAATTGCCTTAGCAACTTTTCTTGTCTCTGACTCATACTTTTTTAAAGTATTCTCTAAATCAATTGACGCCTGCGACCACAGTGTATGAAGCTTCTCCCCCACCAGTGGCCACTCTTTTACACTCTCGTTTGGCGGAGGAATATCTAACGTTCCCTGCTCATATCGTTCGGAAATAATACTGGATGTTTCGATAATTGAATCCGAAATCATCACTGTCGGGGTAATCAATAATGTCAGTGTAATAAGCGTATAAACAATAGCCGCTAATTTATTGCGTTCACCTAACACCTTTTTTAATTTACAAAAAAGCGGGTAAATGGCAACGGCGATAATAATGCCCCACACTACCGGTACGATAAACGGGATGATAATTTTAAAACACCATGTCGCCAGCAACAGTAATAAACCAACCCTTATAACTGCCTCTATAAAATTCTTCGTAAATAAATTTTGACTGGTGACTTCTGATTCGCTCATTTTCCCATCCCTTAATAATTAGCCAATTGTTAATTCTGAATAATATACCAAATTCTTGATACTAGTATGTATAAGAAATACCAACCGTTATACGGTAGTCATCCGAAACTGGAACAACACCGTTAGCATCTGCAGTTGGTTTACTAACCCTATCCCAGATAAACGATACATCAAGGTCTAACTTTCCTGTCAGCTCACTTTCAAGTGTAGCGATGGTGTGATGCGTATAACCGCCAGATGCCTCATTACCATAAAGAATATTATACTTCACGATGAAATCGAGCTTATTGGTTAACGCAGTATTGTAATTTGTTCTTATAACTAAGGCTGCTGTTGATTCATGGTCTGCTTCACCATCAACGACCGAGATGAATTTTGTATTTAGAAATGCCGGGCCACCTGAAAAAGATAATTCTGTTTTAGCATCGTCTATTACGGTATATCCTAAACCTGTACCAATCTGCGTTCTAAGATCAATGTTTAAAAAAGGGTCTTTGAATAATTCAGCAAAAACCGGGGTATAGAAAAAATGACGCGTTTTGTAATAATCAAAATTTGCCGACACACGATGATTATTAACCGTCTCAACCAAATCACCTTTATTGTTGTCTGTCTTCGAGATGGTACCTATGTAATCCAGAAAAAAACGTGTCCTGGACGCACGTCTTTTAATACTAACTCTGGAGGTAAAATCTAATTGATCAGTATTACCCTGCTTGAGGTCAAGACCTAAGGTTACTTTAATTGACCACAAATCAATTTCTTTCTCACCTCTCGGTGCAAATGAGATTAGCTGTGAGCGATCAAACGTCAGGGTTTCATAATCATTTATTATTTTTACGGTTTGGCCGGTAACTTCAAGAATGCCATTTGTTGGACCATAACCGTCTATATTGATACTGCTATTCTTATGACCCCGCAGGATTTTTACATCCTCCCAGTCGATATCGAGCAGATCAAGTTTGTCACTATCAAACTCAAGGCTGTCTTTATACATCGCCTTAATCTCACCTTTTAGCCATTCATTTGATGTCAGCTGTAGCCAGTCATAGTCAATAGCTGATGGTATCCACGCCTTGGCTTTTTCAACAGCTTTTACCTGTGAGGGACTGCTTACGCCCGTTTGTTTAGCATCAATTTCAGCGGCCAGTGTTTGCTGGACAATAGACTGTGATTCTTCTGCTTCTTTCTTCGTTTCCTTTTGTTGTCCAATGGTTTGATCTGCATTTATTTCTATATCATTAACTTCTGCCAAAACAACAGACGTTGATAGACATAGATAGCACGACAATAATATACAAATATTTTTATTCATTTTTTTAATTAAAAACAGGCAGGAATGCCTGAACAATTTTAAATACTTCAAGCAAATAGATTGTGCGTGGTTAATCTTAAAACCGCGATACCGTAAACAATATGTAGATATGGTATCCGTTACACTATCAACCAAATATCGCTAGCGTTACTTTTTAGCGTCACTAATACCCACGCCAATCAAACTGGCAACTAATATAGCCATGTAAAACACACCAACAACAGCTTCCATATAAACCAGAAAACGCGCGATGGGTGCCACCGGACTTATATCGCCATACCCTAAGGTGGTTAATGTAACAAAACTGTAATAAGCAACATTGGCAAAATTATCGTACCAGACGAGTTGTTCAACGCCATTAAATGCACCCGGTATCGCCTGTACGATGAACAGATACATCAATGTCCAGATCAAGCCCATCAATAAATAAATACAAATCGCTCCAACTATTCTATTTGTATTGACAGCACCAGCAAATAACACCTGTTTTCCAGCCAGCCAGATAGCCCAAAGGTAAAAAAAGAATAATAAAAAAAGATGCAAATAATATAAATGCAGCAACTCTAAAACCACACCGATAACTATTACAGTAATAACGGATACGGTAATTCCAAGCGCTGAATGGAACCACATCTTTTCTGACCTGAAACCATAAATTCCGATTACGATATTTATAACCGAGAATGCCTGCACCATTTGATGAACAACCAATCCAGAAAACTGATCTGATATTGCGCCAACAAAAAGCAACAAAACTATACCGACCGTTAAATATAAAAAATTATTTTTTTCTGAAACTGGTTTCATCTATTTTTCCGTATTGACAGAGCTACTACACTCACCCATTTTATAACCGATTACTTCACGATTAGCACAAGCTGTACAAGCCGTAGAACTTGTTTGCGTGCGACCGTCCTTTAGCAATGCACAAACCGGGTTATATTCTCGCGTACATACCTCCGGCCTAGGCTCTTCGCATAATATTACGCTCTGCTCACCAAGCTGATGTTTATCAATTTTTTCACTACCCGATGCACAGGCAGCAGCAAGCAAGCTAATCAAGCTCAGGAATAATATTCTTGTAATATTTGTCATGTCTAAAGCACGCAAAAATAATTAAAGCAAACAGGAACGTAATGCATAGAGCATCATAATACATGTCTCGCTAAAGATATAAAATAAAAAGGATTAATATATAAACATCATAAAAAAAGCCCCGCAGATGCGGGGCTTTTTTAGCATTAAATAACAATGCGCGATTAATGTAACAACGTTACATCATGCCGCCCATTCCACCCATGCCGCCCATATCACCGCCACCACCAGGCATTGGTGCATCTTCTTTTGGAAGGTCAGCAATCATGCATTCAGTAGTGATTAACAGGCCAGCAACAGATGCAGCATTTTGCAATGCAGTACGTGTTACTTTTGTTGGATCAAGAATACCCATCTTAATCATATCGCCGTACTCGCCAGTTGCTGCGTTGTAACCGTAGTTACCTTTCTTAGCCGCAACATTAGCTAATACAACTGAGCCTTCTTCGCCAGCGTTTTCGACGATCTGACGTAATGGATCTTCCATTGCGCGACGTGCGATTGCGATACCAACGTTCTGGTCAGCATTATCGCCTTCCAGTTTAGCAATGGCTGCACATGCACGAATCAATGCAACACCACCGCCAGGAACCACGCCTTCTTCGACCGCTGCGCGTGTTGAATGCAATGCGTCTTCTACGCGTGCTTTTTTCTCTTTCATCTCAACTTCTGTCGCAGCACCTACTTTAATCACGGCAACACCGCCAGCTAGTTTAGCCAGGCGTTCCTGTAATTTTTCGATATCGTACTCTGAAGTCGCTGTTGCGATGATTGAACGGATTTGGCCTACGCGACCTTTAATATCTTTCGCAGTACCTGCACCGTCAACAATGACTGTGATTTCTTTAGAGATAGTAATACGTTTCGCAGTACCCAAATCTTCCAATGTTGCTTTTTCCAGTGACAGACCAATCTCTTCTGAAATAACAACAGCTTTAGTCAGTACAGCAATATCTTGTAACACTGCTTTACGACGATCACCGAAACCAGGTGCTTTAACGGCACATACTTTAACGATACCGCGCATAGTGTTTACAACCAATGTTGCCAGCGCTTCGCCT
>JAESSQ010000248.1 GCA_016764035.1 Gammaproteobacteria bacterium | reverse complement strand
GACATAATAGAAGCCGTAAGACGTGGTATCGACATGTTCGACTGTGTCATTCCAACACGCCATGCTCGCACCGGTTTTCTCTATACCCACCAAGGTATTCTGAAGATTAGAAACAGCCGTTATCAGGACGATACCCGCCCCCTAGATGACAACTGCGAATGTTATACCTGTCAAAATTATTCGCGCTCTTATCTTCGTCACCTGGATAAATGCGGCGAAATCCTGGGCGCTCGATTAAATACTATTCACAATTTGTATTACTACCAACAGCTAATGCGTGATATTCGTAATGCCATTGAAGAAGACTGCTTTGATAAATTTGCAGATGATTATTACCGTGCGACGGCTAACGGAATCGAAGACTAAAGTAGACTCTAAAGACTAAATATAACTTCATTCAGGGAAGTCATTGCTTTAGTGTCAAAACTGCGGCTGAATATGTTTAGCCGCCTACACCAAGGGCAAGAATTAAGGAGAGTTATCCATCTATCTATGGCATAATGTCGCGCCATTAATAGCTGCAATTTAGTATCTAATTTTCAGTAATTACAGGTCTTAAAAAAGACTAATTTTAATAACAGAGGTTACCCATGAGTTTTTTCATTTCTGACGCGATAGCAGAAGCTGGCGCAGCTGCATCATCAACTGATCCATTAGCATCATTGATATTACCTATCGGTCTGGTCGTATTATTTTATTTCTTTTTGATTCGTCCGCTAAGTAAACGACAAAAGGAACATAAGCAAATGGTTAGTGATTTGCAAAAAGGTGAAGAGGTATTAACCTCTGGCGGAATCTTAGGAAAAATCACAGCGATTAAAGATGATTTCATTACCCTCGAAATTGCAAAAGATGTATCGTTAAAAATACAAAGATCAGCCGTGCAAACAATTATGCCAAAAGGTACGATAAAAGACCTGAATTAAGCAGCGAGCCCTTATTTACGGTAATAAGCTGCTATAAATAAGGCTCACGTTAATAGTATGTTGTCGTGTAAAAAAGACGACATTAATACTTACGCTTGAATATTAATCAAATAAAAACAATCAATTAAGTCATCAATAATAATTAAACTGGGAACACTCAGCCATGCTGAATCAATATCCTCTGTGGAAATATATCTTACTCGCTGTCGTACTGTTTTTTGCCAGCCTATATGCCTTACCCAATCTATACGGTGAAGACCCTGCTGTTCAGGTTAGTCATCGCACCAAGTCATTAGTCGAAGAAGACAAACTGCTTATCGAACAAGCGATTCAACAAAAAGATATAACTATCAAGTCAACTGAATTATCGCAAGGTCGTTTACTCGTCCGGTTTAATGATACGGAGGCGCAGTTAATTGCTGCAGAGGCATTAAAACAGGCCCTAAGCAAGCAATATCTAATCGCGCTAAATCTGGCGCCAGCGACACCTGACTGGCTAAGAGCACTAAGCGCATCACCCATGTATCTTGGCCTGGATTTACGTGGCGGTGTACATTTTCTTATGGAAGTGGATATGGTCGCGGCTATCAAACGCCTCGAAGAAAGCATGTTATCTGACATTCGCAGCTATCTTCGCGCAGAAAAAATTCGTTACCGTGGTGTACGACGTGATGAACAAGGTTTGCATATAAGTTTCCGTGAACTTGCACACCTTCAACAAGCCGCTGAAGAGCTACCTCGAGAATTTGGTGACTTACAATTTATTGAAAATGAGGAATCTTTAACAATCGATGCGACGCTGAATGAAGACGCTATAAAGAAGGAAAAAAAGTCCGCACTGCAACAAAACATAATAACGTTACGTAACCGGGTGAATGAACTCGGTGTCGCCGAACCGGTTATCCAGCAACAGGGCAGTTCGCGTATCGTTGTACAGTTGCCCGGTATTCAGGACACGACAGGCGCTAAAAAAATATTGGGCGCCACTGCAACACTTGAATTCAGAATGGCTGAAGGTAGTCGCGCCGACTGGCTGCAAGCTGAAAAAAGTGGACGTGCTCCACTTAACTCAACGCTATATCACGAACGTAATGGTGACCCGGTATTATTGAGCCGTCGCGTCATTATTACCGGTGACCAGATTGTTGATGCAGCGTCGACCATTGATACGCAAAATGGATCACCTGCCGTATCTATTCGCCTGAACAGTAAAGGTGCAAATAAAATGGGTGAGACCACACGTGACAACATTGGTAACCCAATGGGTGTGATTTTTATCGAAAACAAAGTTGAAACCAAAAAAGTTGGCGACACCATAACCAAACGCCGTACCACCACCAAAGAAGTTATCAACGTGGCGACCATCCGAGGCCAATTCAGTAATCGTTTTCAAATTACCGGGCTAGAATCACAAGAAGCACGTGACCTTGCATTATTGCTACGTGCAGGCTCCTTACGCGCACCCGTCGAAATCATCGAAGAACGTACGGTAGGGCCAAGTTTAGGTAGGGACAATATCGAAAAAGGTTTCATGTCCGTGGTCATTGGTTTTTGCCTGGTGTTAATCTTTATGGCCGTTTATTACAAAGGCTTCGGCCTTATTGCTAATGTCGCGTTAACGGCTAATTTAATTATTATTATTGCGGTGCTGTCCTTATTACAGGCCACGCTAACACTTCCAGGTATCGCCGGTATCGTGTTGACAGTGGGTATGGCGGTTGATGCCAATGTACTTATTTTTGAACGTATTAAGGAAGAAATAAGAAACGGCAATTCACCGCAAGCCAGTATTCATTCCGGCTATGAAAAAGCGTTCAGCACTATTACCGATGCCAATGTAACCACATTACTGGCAGCAATAGTATTATTCACTCTGGGCACAGGGCCGGTGAAAGGTTTTGCTATCACCTTATGTATCGGCATCATAACATCGATGTTCACGGCTATTGTCGGCACACGTGCGATTGTTAATTATCGTTACGGTAATCACGACATCAAAAAGTTATCCATATAACAACATTTATAAAAAAATTCAGGTACGTGACATGTCACAAATAAAATCAGAAAAAAAAGTATTGATTAACTTCATGAACAAACGAAAAATCGCCATGGTTTTCTCTGCGATTTTAATTATCATCTCTTTAGCTAGCCTTGCCACGAAAGGTTTGAATCTTGGCATCGACTTTACCGGTGGTTATCTGATTGAGGT
>JAESSQ010000247.1 GCA_016764035.1 Gammaproteobacteria bacterium | reverse complement strand
TTCTGCTGAACCTGATGAACTGCACGTTGCTGTGCCAGTCGTACTACATGTCCAGGTACTGTAGACTACTACACTAGGAAGAAGGTCAAAGATTATCGCATTAACTGCATTTTCAAGCCCTTCATTGCTAATTGATATGCTGAATTCTATGCTGTCACCTGCATTGAGTATTGTAGTATCGGTAGTGACTTGTATATTTAAATCTATTGAGCTGGTTTCCACCAGATCCGTTACAATCACAGTAATCAACTGCGAGGCAAATTCTTGCGGAATACCATAATCTATTGCTGTGACCTCAACACTATAGGTATTACTGTTATTAACACTTATTGGATTTTCGAAATCTGGAGGGCTCTTGAAAGATAACAGTCCTGTTATTGAATCAATAGAAAACAAAGTTTCATCAGCCCCTCCTGAAATCATAAAACTAGGGGTATCAAAATCAGGATCAGTGGTTAATATCTTAATAACAGAGCTGTGATTTTCTTCAATTTCAACAACACTATTGGAAACAATGGTTAATTGTGGCTCGCAGGTTCCACCATCTAAAATTGACCAGTTGAATGTTGCAATCATATTATCATGAGCATCTTGTGCAGCTTGAGAACAATAAATTGAATCACCACCATTGAAGGATATATCTGCCAAAAGGTTTTGTGCATTCCAACCCGTTAATAGGGCATCATAATTTTCTACTGATAGTCTTTTATCAACAAAAATATCACTAAAATCAAATACTCTTTGAACATTCCACTGACTTAAATCCTGATTAAAAGAGGAAGCATTATTAAACATACTAGACATGTCGCTTACTCCAGATGTATTCCAATTCCCAATGTTTTGATTAAATGAAGTGCTGAGTTTAAACATGTTAGACATTTCAAATATATGACTGGTATTCCAATTCCAATTTCCACGTTCGTATGGAGAGCCAATTAAGCTGGCTCCCCAAAACATATAACTTAAATCCGAACTCATCGATAAGTTTGGCGTATCCTCAGCATTATTAATTAAGTTACTGGCATTAAAAAATGCCGATTCCATACTTTTCCAAGGATTACTACCCCATTGATCTATTGAAATTATTTTTTTATTATCCCTGCGATGTCGAAATATAATTTGAGGAAATTGGCCTGATATTCGAATCGTTTTGATGCCAGGGATTCCAAAATCATGGCTGATGCTGCCGGTAATTCCAAATTCATCAAAAACACCATCATTATCCCAGTCTACATTATATAAATAATCAGCAGTAGAAGAAGGAGAAGTATTTACACTAATAAGAATTGATGTGTCATTTGAGTGGCCAGGGTTATCAGTTTTCCAGGTAGTAACAAAATGATCAGATGGCAGGTCTTCGAAAACATTATTTACATAAATTGTTAATATTTTTGAAGTCGTTTCTGGTGGTGCTCCATCATCACTGGCAGCCACCTCAATAATATATGCGTTATCATTGTTTATATCCAACGGGTTTTCATAATCTGGAGGGTTAATAAATGATAATTCACCAGTAATAGAATTGATAATAAAGAATGTCTGATCATCCCCACCAGTAATTGTATAAGTAATATTGTCAAAATCCACTTTAGTTGCAAAAATCCGAGTAACAAATGTTCTATTTTCATTGGTAAAAATTTCGTCATCTGAAACAATCACAAGCTCTTCTGAACAAGCTCCCTTATCATAAATCCTCCAACCAGATGGCGAGGTTAAAATATCATGAGCATCCTGAGCTTCTGATGAACAATAAACAGAATTCCCGCCATCAAACACTCTAAATCTATTCACATATTGTGTACTCCAGCTTATTAACAAGGCATCATAATTTTCTACAGATAATCTAATATTTGTAAACATATATTCAAAATCGACAACTCCCTGAACATTCCAAGAACTTAAATCTTGATTAAAAGAGGACGCATTAAAAAACATTGATCCTATGTCACTCACTTGACTGGTATCCCAGCCTCCTATATCTTGATTAAAGGAAAAAGCATTGGAGAACATTGACTCCATATTACGAACGTCAATTGTATCCCAGTTGCCAATATATTGATTAAATGAAGAAGCATAGGAAAACATTGACTCCATGTCTCTAACATGACTGGTATCCCAGTTTCCTATGTCCTGATTAAATAAAGAGGCATGAAAAAACATTTTTTGCATTTTATATACATGTGATGTGTCCCAGTTACCGATATCTTGATTAAATAATAAGGCATCAGCAAATATTTCCTCCATATCAGTAACCCTGGCAGTATTCCAGTTTCCAATGTTTTGGTCGAAGGCAGAAGCATTTTTAAACATCTCTGGCATTTTTCTGACTCTTCTGGTATCCCACTTTCCAATATTTTGATTAAATTGAATAGCATTTTCAAACATGCCACTCATGTCAGAGACACCGCTTGTATCCCAATTAGCAATATTTTGATTAAATGATGTAGCACCCTTAAATACTTCCTTCATGGAAAATACATTTTTTGTATCCCAATTCCAATTAGCTTGTTCTGATGAAGATCCAATTAAGCTTGCTCCGAAGAACATATTACTCAAACTGCCAACGGCTGATAAATTTGGTGTATCCGCAGCATTGTTGACTAAGTTAATCGCTTCTGAAAATGTGCCACTCATTTCAATCCTCGGATTGGTACCCCATTGATCTATTGATATTATTTTCTCTTTGTCCAACAAGCGAATGCCATAGAAATCACCTACGATACGAATGGTTTTGATACCTGGCGTACCAAAGTCATGGTAAATAATTCCGGTGATATTGATCTCATCAAAAATGCCATCATTATTCCAATCTACATTATAGCTCCCCCCTCCAATAGGAACTCCAAAATGAATAGAAGAATCATTTGAGCTGCCCGGATTATCTGTTTTCCACGTTGTTACAAAGTGATCTGAAGGCAAATTTTCAAATACATTACGGATATATACGGTTAAAGTCTGTGTGTCAGTCTCCACTGGTGAACCATCATCAATTACTGTTACTTCGACAATATATGAATTGTCATTGTTGTGATCCAATGGATTCTCAAAATCTGGTAAATTAATAAAGGACAGCAGCCCCATTTGAGAATCAATGGAAAAAAATGCCTGATCCTCTCCACCAGTTATGGCAAAGCTTGTGTTATCAAAATCCGGATCGGTTGTTATTATACGTAAAATCGCACTGTTGTTTTCATCGGTGAAAATTATATCTTTTGAAACAATAGCCAACTGTGGTTGGCAACGTCCTTTATCTACAATTCGCCAATCAAAATTTATTATCATAAAATCATGTGCATCTTGAGCTGCTTGTGAGCAATAAATTGAGTCGCCTGCATCAAATCTTACATTATCCATTAAGCTCTGTACACTCCATGCAATCAACAAAGCATTATAATTCCTAATAGATAATCTAACATTCATAAAAAATATCATCAAACCGTATCACGTTTTCGACATTCCATTGGCTTAAGTCTTGATCAAAAGTGGTCGCATTTAAGAACATACTCCACATAATTTCAACATTCCTGGTGTCCCAATTCCCTATATTTTGATTAAATGAAGTAGCATTATAGAACATCAACCCCATTTCAGTGACATTAGAGGTATCCCAGTTGCCGATATCTTGATTAAATTGTGTATTGCCAGCAAACATCCATGACATATCAGACACATGAGAAGTATCCCAATGACTTATATCTTGGTTAAATTGAGGATTATTTTCAAACATCCTCGACATATCAGATACTCTAGATGTATCCCAGTTACCAATATCCTGATTAAATTGAGTATCATCAGAAAACATCTGTGTCATGTAAGAGACATTTGAGGTATCCCAGTTGCCAATATCTCGATTAAATGTAGTGGCTCCTGCAAACATAGCAGTCATCGTATTTACATTGGATGTATCCCAATTACCTATATCTTGGTTAAATGTAGTGGCTCCTGTAAACATAGCAACCATCATATTTACATTGGAAGTATCCCAATTACCAATATCTTGATTAAATGAAGAAGCACCATTAAACATATTCGACATATCATTCACGTGAGAAGTATCCCAATTCCAGTTGGCTATTTCTGAATCTGCACCAATTGCACTGGCATTTAAGAAAGTATTGCTTAAATCAGTGATTAAAGACAAATTGGGTATATCAGAAGCATTGTTGACCAGGTTAATGGCTTCTGAGAAAGTTCCACTCATTTCAACCCATTGATTGGTGCCCCATTGATCTATTGATATTATTTTCTCTTTGTCCACAAAATTAATCTCTAGAAGACCACCTTCAATACGAATAGTTTTGATGCCTGGAACATCAAAATCATGGATAATAAACCCACTGATATTAAACTCATCAAAAATACCATCATTATTCCAGTCTACATTATAGGGTTCACCTTCCGAAAGAATTGCAAATGAAATAGAAGAATCATTTGAGTTGCCCTGATTATCTGTTTTCCATGTTGTTACAAAATGATCATTAGGCAAGTTTTCATATACATTGTTGATGAAAATGGTGAGTCTCTGAGAAGTCCTTTCTATTGGCGAACCATCATCAGTGGCGGTAATCTCAACTATGTATGAATTATCATTATTGAAGTCTTGTGGATTTTCATAATCTTGAGGGATTTTGAAAGTTAAAATGCCAGTCGTATCATCAATGAGAAACAATAATTGATCTTCACCTCCTGTAATAGCAAAGTTGACGTTATTAAAATCTGGATCGGTGCTTATTACTTGAATAACGGAAGTCTGATTTTCATCGGCAAAAACCATATCTTTTGATACGATTGTCAATTGAGGTTCACATAATCCTCCGTCTCGTACTTCCCAATCTAAAGTTGTAGTTAAAAAATCATGAGCAGTTTGAGCATCTTGTGAGCAATAAATTGAAGAGCCTCCATTAAAAGCCAAATTATGGGATAAATTTTGTGAGCTCCATGCAATCAACAGGGCATCATAATTTTCTACAGACGGTCCAACATTCTTGAAAAAATCCTCAAACCCTACAACCTTTTCAACATTCCATAGGCTCAAATCTTGATCAAAAGAAGCAGCATTTGCAAACATTCCGAAAACACTTGAGACATTCGCTGTGTCCCAGTTTCCTATGTTCTGGTTAAATAAAGTAGCTCCAGAAAACATACCTGTCATATCAGTGACAATGCTAGTGTCCCAGTCTCCAATGTTTTGATTAAATGACGATGCACCATAAAACATATCATACATAATAGAAACATTTGCTGTGTCCCAGTTTCCAATATTTTGATTAAATGATGAAGCACCAGCAAACATACCTCCCATTTCGGATATATTGGATGTATTCCAATTCCAATTGCCTGTTTCAGAAGGTGAACCTACTAATCTAGCATTTCGAAATACCTCACTTAAATTTGGACAGATAGATAAATTTGGTATATCAGGGGCATTATTTATGAGGTTGATTGCTTGCATGAAGGCTCTTTGCATAGTGACCCATGGGTTGGTTCCCCATTGGTCGATTGAGATTAGTTTTTTAATATCACTATTTCTAGGGAATAATAATTGAGGAAAAACTCCTGTGATACTTATGGTTTGAGTTCCTGGGATTCCATAATCATGGGTAATATCTCCTGTAATTCCAAAGTCATCAAAAATCCCATCATTATCCCAATCCACATTAAAGGAATAAACGCCGTTACTTGGTATATCAATTTTGATAGATGAGTCATTTGAGTAACCAGGGTTATCCGTTTTCCATGTTGTTACAAAATGATCATTGGCTAAATTTTCATAAATATTGTTAATATAAACAGTAAGCCTCTGAGTTGTCGTTTCTATTGGCATACCATTATCTGCAGCGGTAATTTCAACCATAAATGAATTATCATTATTGAAATCTTGAGGATTTTCATAATCTTGAGCGTTTCTAAAATTTAATATACCAGTCGTAGAATCGATGAAAAAAAATAATTGATCTTCTCCCCCAGTAATAACATATCGTGCGATATTGAAATCTGGATCTGTACTTATTATTTGAATAACGGAAGTCTGATTTTCATCGGCAAAAACTATATCTTTTGAGACGATTGTCAATTGAGGTTCACATATCCCTTGGTCAAATACTCTCCATCCCATTGTAGTGGTCAGAAGATTATGGGCAGTTTGAGCGGCCTGAGAACAATAAATTGAATGGCCAGCATGAAAGGATTGATTATTGATTAAATTTTGTGAGCTCCAGGCAATCAACAAGGCATCATAATTTTCAACAGATAGTCTAATATTCCTGAATATGTCGATAAAACTTCTCACTTTTTCAACATTCCATTGGCTTAAATCTTGATTAAATGAAATAGCATTTGCAAACATATTTAACATACTGGAAACATTCGTTGTGTCCCAACTTCCAATGTCTTGATTAAACGATGAGGTGTTTTTAAACATATCTCTCATACTGGTAACATTCCTGGTGTCCCAATTTCCAATGTTTTGATTAAAAGATGAGGCATTCTCAAACATACCGCTCATATCGGACACGTTCCTAGTATTCCAGTTATCTATATTTTTATTAATGAATCAGCATGACTAAACATTAAAGGCATTCTGGAAACGTTTGTTGTGTTCCAACTACCGATATTTTGATTAAACGATGAAGCACCAATAAACATACTATCCATATCAGATATATTAGAGGTATTCCAGTTCCAGTTGCTTGTTTCAGAAGATGAGCCAATTAAGCTTGCGCCATTGAACATTCCTGTTAAATCTGAACACACAGATAAATTAGGGGTATCAGCGGCATTATTAACCAGATTACTGGCATACCTAAAGGCTTCTCGCATACTGCTCCATGGATAGCTTCCCCATTGATCAATTGAAATCAGCTTTTTAACATCGCTATTGTTTTTGAATATGACTTGAGGAAAATCACCTGTTATGCGAATAGTTTTGACCCCAGCTGTTCCAAAATCATGGGTAACC
>JAESSQ010000246.1 GCA_016764035.1 Gammaproteobacteria bacterium | reverse complement strand
TAGCGGAACATCGGCCCCATATACCAAAGCTTTTGTACCAAGTTGCCACGATCAAACAACAAGCGGTTCTCCTCACAGGCGCGAACGCAGCTCGCTGTGCCCTCGGGTCGCAAGGTCAAACTTTCATTATTACGATCATTAAAGGTATACATTTCTTTTTCAACGATATCGGTAACTTCACCAATGGAACGACAAAATAAATCAGCCGATTCAACTAATGGCATACGTATTTCTTTGTAGCCATAACTTGACATCAATTGGCGAATGATGGCTTCGAAAGATTGCCATCGGTGACTATCGTCTGGCAATACGTCATGCATACCACGGATGGATTTAAGAAATTTAGACATGGATAATTTTATTTTTACGTAAATTGTTTTATAGAAATTCGCTATTCACGAAGTAGCTGAACATATTTAATGAAAAATAACGCCAGTATCGTTCGTTGATACCGTAAATTTAGCCGTATTATTTTCACGTATATATTCTGACATTTTTATTTCCAGATCATTTATATGTAAGTATGTCGACCTGGCGTTGCCCAGTGAAACACGAAATGGTGCTACCCCACTGAGTTCCATACTTCCTCTTACAGGCACGGTATTATAAAGCAGACGCTTGTTGCTGGCATCACGAACGGACATCCAGGAGCCTTTTTTTGCGTATATTTTTAATACATCTACCTGTGACAAAGTATTCTTGTTATCTATTTCAGCAATGGCTGGTTCGTCGATACTATTTGTTATCGTTTCGCGAACAGGCAATGAATTTTCTGAAACATCCTTAGTATCTTCATTTGACACATTTTCAACTGCAGGCAGCGTTTCCTTCCTGATAGTTAAGTTTTGTGTATTAAGCGAGCCTGGGGAATTTCCAGTAAAATCACGCTGCTTTGACTCAAGCTCGGTCTCCATGTCCTCAGCTTTGTCTTGATAATAATTATAAATTCCATAGATGATTACGGCTAGTCCAAATATGATGAGACAGATAGTCACCACTCTCATCAAAAGCGTACGACTACTTGCCTCATCGGATACTTTCGATCTGGGTTTTAATTCTGAAAAATGATTATGCGGAACAGCAAGGTTGTATCTATGCAAAATTTTATCTTCGGACAGTTCCAGAAATTTTGCGTATGTACGGATATATCCCTGCGTAAAAGTAGGCGGAGGTAAAGCAGCAACATTATTTGCTTCGATTGCAACGATTGCCTGTAATGGTATTTTTAATTGCTGACTTATCTGCTCTACAGTGAAATTTTTAGCTTTACGTGTTTCAGCTAACATCGCGCCGAAATCAGTATTTACGTCTTCTGCCTCGTGCTCCGCTTTTTTTATCATCTGAGCTGTTCACTTCTAGCCTGTGCCTCTACCCAACCAGCTTCATCAGAATCAGGAAAATCATTTATCAACTGACGCGCGTATTTCATATAATGTGTTTTTGCGCCTAAGGATTTTTCAGCCTGTATCTGCAGCCATAAACTTTCTGCACTGGCCGGCTTAATGCTGTGATAACGCTGAATATAGGCGCGTGCCATTAAAAACCTGTCTGTTTTAATGCCAATTTCAGCCATCGATATTAATGAACCGGTTAACTTGCTTTCTGTACGTAACGATTTTCTTAATAAGGCTTCTGCCTGTTTGTATTTATTCTGCTTAATAAAACAGCTGCCAGCGTTACTTTGAGCAAGATATCTCACTTCGTAAAAGGGGTTGTCATATGCTATTTTTAAATAACGTTGTGCTTCATCGTATTTGCCAATAGAGCATAAAAATGCACCGTAGCTATTCGATAAATCTGGGTCATCCGGTTTGATATCCAGTGCTTCCTGATAACTATCTTCAGCATCCTCGGGTAAACCGAGTAAAGCATAAAGATAAGCTAATGTTTTATAAGCAGAATAATTTTCTGGATTCTGCGTGATTGCCTTATCCAGTTTATCTTTAGCAGGTTTGTATTTTTGTGTTTTTATATAACCTACTGCGAGTTGGGTATTTAGCTCTGACGCATCTTTTAAATTTGCTTTTTTCTTTGTTTTGACAGTTTCGCCATATGAAGCACAGCTTGTGATAAATACACACATTACTATTGTAAGCAGAATTTTTATTATCCTATTTGGCATCTATTTATTCCATTCCAAATCTAGGCTCGGCAAATCGGCGATGGCGACGACTTTTGTCTTCAATTTTTCCTGCTAGTTGACCACAGGCAGCATCGATATCTTCACCGCGTGTTTTGCGCACCACAGTTGTCATACCAGCATCATGCAATATGTTACTAAATCGGGATACAGCATTATTCGATGAGGTACGATAACCAGAATTCTCAAAAGGATTAAAGGGTATAAGATTCATTAACGTAGGGATATCTTTTAATAATGTTATAAGTTCGCGTGCATGCTCTGGCTTGTCATTTACACCGTCTAATAATACATATTCAAAGGTTATTCTAGAACGTGAATTTTGTTTATCAATAAAACGACGACAGGCAGCCATTAATTCTTTTAGTGGATATTTTTTATTGACGGGTACTAAGGCGTCTCTAAGCTCATCATTGGCCGCATGTAATGATACGGCGAGTCGCATATCGATGATATCGCCAAGACGATCCATGGCAGGTACGACACCCGCTGTACTAACGGTAACGCGCCTTTTACTTAACCCGTATGCGAAGTCATCCATCATTATGCGAACAGCACTGACCACGTTATCAAAATTAAGTAGTGGCTCACCCATACCCATCATAACGACATTGGTTATTTTTCGACCGGGTTTTTTTTCGTCTTCCAGCAATTTAGACGCTAGCCAGACCTGTGAAATAATTTCTGCAGTAGTAAGGTTACGATTAAAGCCCTGACGCCCGGTAGAGCAGAAGCTGCAATCCAGTGCGCAACCCACCTGTGATGAAACACACAATGTGCCGCGTTCTTTTTCTGGAATAAAAACAGCTTCTATGTGGTTTCCATCAGGCAGACGAAGCAGCCATTTACGTGTACCGTCTTTTGAAATTAGGTCTTCGGCAACCTCAATATTTTCTACGCAACTTGTTTGCTCAAGCTGATTTCGTAAATTTTTTGAGAGATTGTTCATCATCTGAAAATCTACAATACCAAGCTGATGTATCCATTTCATTACCTGGCTGGCACGAAACTTCTTCTCACCAATGGATTCGAAATAAGTCTCTAAACCTGTTCTATCCAAACCCAGTAAATTTATCATCGGTGAACCAAACTTCACCAATTGCTCGGGTTGCCCTTCAAGTTGTGACTGTGTTTCACTCATGCGGTATCAATAGTAAAAATAAACGGTTAAATATAAGCAGTTAATATAAGTGGCCTTCTAAAAACCTGACAAGCTTAAGGGAGATAGTACATGATTCTTACGATAGAACCTACATGAGCCAATAAATGAAAACTCATCAAGCTGTATACTGAAGCTGAAGATTACTCTTCTTTTTCTTCGATCCATGCCAGTTGAATCGCTTCTAAAATTCGCTCACCACAGTGTTCTGGGTCATCATCAAATTCTTCCAGTGCCATTACCCACTTACGCAGATCGACAAAATTAACAAATTTCGGATCGGTTCCCGGATATGCTTCATCTAGCTCGATTGCGATATCGAGCGTATCTACCCATTGTATCGTCATAACACTATTCCTAACGGTTGCTATTGTTAATGATTTTCAGAAACCATGTTAATGGTGTATTTTGGAATTTCAACGACCAAATCGTCGTCGCCCACAACAGTCTGACAACTAAGACGTGAATCTGGGTCAAGCCCCCAGGCTTTATCTAGCAAGTCATCTTCGTCTTCTGTATTCTCGTTTAAAGAGTCCATGCCTTCTCGGATATAAACATGGCAGGTAGTACAGGCACAGGATTTCTCACAAGCATGTTCTATTTCAATATGGTTATTTAATGCTGCATCACATATCGTGATACCAGACTCAACATCAATGACCAGACCATCCGGGCATATCTCTTCATGCGGTAAAAATATAATCTGTGGCACCTTACGTCTCCTCAGCTGCTGATTGTTTATCAGTAGCATATTCTTCAATTGAATGACCCTGCATTGCAGTTTTTATATTTGAATTCATACGACGAGCAACATAAGTATCACACGTCGTTTCTAATTGTTTTATAGCTCGTTCGATTTTTTCTTTATCTGAATCTGTTTTTACATCAAGCAAACCTTGGCGAGCCTGCATGATTTCAGTTTTTTCTTGAGCAGATAACAGTTGTTCACCGTCTGCAGCAAGGGCCGAGTCAAGAGCTTCGATGACGCGGTCAGCATCTACTTGCTGCTCGCGCAAACTACGTGAATGCATATCGTCTTCGGCATGATCCATCGATTCACGTAACATGCGTTCTATTTCAGTATCACTGAGCCCATATGAAGGCTTAACATCGATACTCGCTTCGACGCCGCTGTTTTCTTCACATGCACTGACGATTAGCAAACCATCCGCATCAACCTGAAACGTTACTCTTATGCGTGCAGCACCGGCAACCTGCGCAGGAAAGCCTCGTAACTCGAAACGTGCCAGTGATCGACTGTCAGAGACCAGTTCGCGTTCACCCTGTAATACATGAACCGCCATTGCTGTTTGGCCATCTTTATAGGTGGTGAAATCCTGCGCCTTTGCAATCGGGATTGCGGTATTACGATGAATGACTTTCTCGACTAAGCCACCCATGGTTTCGATACCTAATGATAAAGGGATAACATCAAGCAGTAACATCTCATCATCGGGCTTATTGCCAACTAAAACATCGGCCTGCAAAGCGGCACCTGTGGCGACAACTTTATCAGGGTCAATGCTGGTCAAAAGTTCACGTTCAAAAAAATCAGAGACCATCTCCCTAACCAGTAATGTTCGTGTTGAGCCACCAACCATGACCACTTCATTGATGTCTTTTTTGTCGACTTCAGCATCTCTTAGTGCACGACGACAGGAGAGTAATGTTTTTTTCACTAACGGTGTTAATAACGTCTTTAATGTGTCGCGGTCTAAAGTTCCTGTCCACTGAAATTCTTCGATATCTATTTTTATTTCGACTGCGGCCTGCTCAGCAAGCGCTTCTTTAGCATTACGTGCTTGTTGCATGAGGTAACGTTTTATTGCCGGGCTGTCTGCATTACTATTGGCGGCTTGCGAAACAATCCATTTGGCAATTTCATAGTCGAAATCATCACCACCTAAGGAACTGTCTCCACCGGTTGCTAAAACTTCGAAAACACCTTTGTTTAAACGCAATATTGAAACATCAAACGTACCACCGCCTAAATCAAAAACAGCGATGACACCTTCTTTACCCGTGTCCAGGCCATACGCAACGGCAGCGGCTGTCGGTTCATTTAACAGACGTAATACGTTTATGCCAGCAAGTCTGGCCGCATCTTTTGTTGCCTGACGTTGTGCGTCATCAAAATAAGCTGGCACAGTAATAACAGCACCGCTTATTTCATCGCCCAGGGTATCGACTGCACGTACTTTTAATGCCTTTAGAATCTGTGCTGAAATTTCGATGGCACTCAAATTTCCAGCACGTGTCTTTATTCGGGGAACCGCACTATCTGTATTAATAAACTCGTATGAGTAATGTGCGCCTTCAGTCGCCATTTCATCAATACCACGCCCCATAAAGCGCTTTACTGAAACGATGGTATTCAAGGGGTCGCTGACGCTATATTGCAACGCATCTGAACCAACATGGATGTGGTTTTCACCGTAGTGCACCACAGACGCTAAAAGATGTTGCCCATCTGTATTTGGCAACGTATTAACTACTCCGCTGCGAACTGTAGCTACCAATGAGTTTGTGGTGCCCAGACCGATGCCTACCGCCAACTTATGTTGATGCGCGGTGGTTGATTCTCCAGGTTCTGCTATTTGTATCAGTGCCATGACTTTTAATGTTGTGACGATTAATAATTACGTTAAAGTAATAATTCGTCTTCAATTTCTGCGGTTAATTTATTAATTTCTATTTTTGCTTTTTGCATAAATTGCAGCTTACGAATGCATTCACGCGCATCATCCAGTTGGTTTTCTTCAAAAGACTTAACGAAGTCCGCCATCATTGTTTGGGTTGCAGTGCTAATTTCTTTTGCCATGCTATCGAGCACATCCAGTGGCTCAGCTTCGCTCTTAACATTTTCAAGCTGTTCACGTATTTCCAGCTGCTGCATTAAAAACGCTGCGTCCTTCGTGGTCTCATTTTCGAGATTAAAATCAATACCTTTGAGTTTTAATAAATAACTGGCTCTCAAAACTGGGTCTTTTAACGTCGTTTGCGCTTCGTTAATCCACGACGTCTGCTGCATCGATATCCGTTTCTCCTGATCTGAACCACTGACAAACTTATCAGGATGAACCTGCTTTTGTAACAGCAGATACTGCTGGTTAAGCTGGTTCAAATCAATATCGTATGAAACAGGAAGTCCAAACAACTGGAAAAAGTTGCTGGTTAGAATTTCTTCAGACACAACGGCTACTTAATATCGAGTTAACTATCTAGAGATTAAACAGTAAAGCTTTCGCCGCATCCGCATGCCGCTTTTTCTTTCGGGTTATTGAATTTAAATCCTTCATTCAAACCTTCTTTTGTATAATCAAGTTCAGTGCCATCGAGGTAAACCAAGCTTTTTGGATCGACTATGACCTTGACGCCAGCATCCTCAAAGACTTCATCTTCAGGATTCACATCATCAACAAATTCGAGCACATAAGCCATACCTGAACATCCCATGGTTTTTACGCCCAATCGCAAACCCACGCCTTTACCACGGTTAGCGAGGAATGTTTTAACTCGGTCAGCAGCCGGTTCAGTTAATGTAATTGCCATAACGGTATCTCAATAATGTTGTACAGGGAGCACTTGTAAAGTCGTACTCTCCTAATGCTTTTCTCTGTAATCTGCAATGGCTGCATTAATAGCATCTTCCGCCAATACAGAACAATGAATTTTTACCGGTGGTAATGCCAGTTCTTCAGCAATATGTGTGTTCTTGATTGCCTGCGCTTCGTCCAGTGTTTTACCCTTAACCCATTCGGTTAATAATGAGCTCGATGCAATAGCACTACCGCAACCATAGGTTTTGAATACGGCATCTTCGATAATGCCTTCATCACTCACCTTAATCTGCAGTTTCATCACGTCACCACATGCTGGCGCACCAACCATACCAGTACCTACATTTTCATTATTTTCAAAACTGCCCACATTACGGGGATTCTCATAATGATCTAATACTTTTTCGCTATATGCCATGTCTATTACCTCTTTACTTTCACACCTGTTTAGATGCTAAATTTTACTGTTTGTTCACTCAATTGGTACGCAGCTTCACTGTATTAATGAGCCGCCCATTCAATACTTGCCAAGTCGATGCCATCTTTGTACATGTCCCAAAGCGGTGATAATTCACGTAGCTTTTCGACTGCAGTACGAACATGTGCAACGGTACGATCTATTTCTTCCTCGGTGGTGTAACGCCCCATGGTGAAACGAATCGAACTATGCGCCAATTCATCATTACGGCCTAAAGCACGTAGCACATAACTGGGCTCGAGACTGGCAGAAGTACAGGCACTACCACTGGAAATAGCCAGTTCTTTTAACGCCATTAACAGGCTCTCACCTTCAACGTAGTTAAAGCTGATATTGATGTTACCCGCAATACGTTGATTGATGTCGCCATTAACGTAGACTTCTTCCATGTCTTTAACGCCATCGTATAATTTGTTTCTCAGTATTAGCAGACGTTTATTCTCGGCAACCATTTCTGCTTTTGCTATCCGGAAGGCTTCACCCATACCAACGATCTGGTGAGTCGCTAATGTCCCCGAACGCATACCACGTTCATGTCCACCACCGTGCATTTGCGCCTCTAAGCGAACACGTGGTTTTCTTTGCACATACAATGCACCTATGCCTTTTGGTCCATAGATTTTATGTGCAGAGAAACTCATCAGATCGACTGGGAGTTCGTTTAGATTCATTTCGACTTTACCCGCACTTTGCGCAGCATCGACGTGGAATATAATTTTTCTTTCGCGACAGAGATTACCGATGGCTTCGATGTCTTGAATCACACCAATCTCATTATTCACATGCATGATAGACACCACGGTGGTATCTTCGCGTATTGCATCTTCTAAAACTTTAAGATCAAGTAGACCGTTTTCCAGGGGGTCAAGATACGTGACCTCGTAACCTTCACGTTCCAGTTGACGACAACTATCTAAAACCGCTTTATGTTCTGTCTTACAGGTAATGATGTGTTTACCGCGTTTCTTATTAAAATGCGCAGCACCTTTAATCGCCAGGTTGTCTGACTCGGTAGCACCTGATGTAAAAATGATTTCTTTTGGATTTGCGCCAACTAAGTCAGCAACATGTTTACGCGCAGCTTCTACTGCGGCTTCTGCAGCCCAACCAAAACTGTGGCTACGAGATGCTGGGTTACCGAAACTAGTTTCTGGTCCCATATATTTAAGCATTTCGGTAACAACGCGTTCGTCCATAGGCGTGGTCGCTGAATAGTCTAAATATATTGGTTTTTCTACTACGTTTATTGCTGTTTGTTGTTCACTCACTTTTATCACCTTAACCTGTTAAATACTGCTAACAAACACTTGCAGCCATCATGACTGCTGAGTGTCGATTCATTTCAATAATGTCTTGTAATGCGCTAAGAAATGCATTCACATCTGACATCGTATTGTTTTTACCAAAACTAACGCGTATTGCTGAGTTAGCTAATGCAACCGGAACATTCATCGCCTTCAAAACATGACTAGGCTCCGTTTTACTGCTGGTGCAGGCAGAACCACTGGAAACTGCAATGGCTTTTCTATCCAATTGCATCAGTAATGCCTCGCCATCAAAACCATCGACACCAAATTGCACCGTATTCGGTAGACGATTCGCAGATTGTGCAAATACACTCACCGCGCTAAATTTCGTTAATCCTTTCTCTAAAGCATCACGTAAAGTACGAACATAGTCACTTCGCGACTGTAATGTTTGTTTTGCAATTTCGGCGGCTTTGCCAAAACCAACGATAGCAGGAACATTTTCCGTACCTGCACGCAGACCTTTTTCCTGCACACCACCGTACTGTAATTTCTCTATTGGTAAACGCTTATCTAATACCAATGCGCCAATACCTGTCGGGCCATATAACTTATGCGCCGACAGTGTCATTGCATGCAGACCACTGTCGATAAAATTGAGTGGTATTTTGCCTGCTGCCTGAGACGCATCGCTGTGAAAAAAACATCCACGTTCTTTTGCAAAATCTATCAGCGGTGACAGGTTCTGTATCACACCTGTCTCATTATTCGCAGACATTATTGATATCAATGATGTCTGCTCGTTATAAGCCTGCATAAGGGACTGTAGACTAATCATACCTGTTTCATCTACAGCAACTTCATCTACCAAAATATTATCACCTGCCAGGCGAAGCTGTTGTGCAGGCTCTAATAATGACATATGTTCTATCGAACTAATGGCAACACGAGCAACGCGTTGCTTGCTGGCAAGTTTTTTGATGAATCCGTTCAACAGCAAATTGTTTGATTCTGTGCCACCACTGGTAAATATCACCTGCTCGGCTCTTGCACCCACTAGCTGTGCGACTAATTCTCTCGCTTGCTCGATCGCATCTTTCTGCATACGACCAAATCGATGCACGCTTGACGGATTACCTGTCACCTGCCCCATATAAGGAAGCATAGCTTCGAGTACGGGCTCGTCTAAAGCAGTCGTTGCATTGTTATCTAGATAAATAGCCATGAGCAGTGTCTTTATTATCTACAGGCGAACAACTTCACTAACAGCTTTATCCTGACGAATTCGCACGTCATGCACAATCTTGTTTGCCATGATTTCGGATAGTGTAATGCCATCCAGAAAGCTGCGAATCTCGTTACTTAGTTCTTGCCACAAATCGTGCGTTAAACACTGATAGCCACTATTACATCCTTCTGCATCATCACAATCGACTACTTTGCATGATTCATCAACCGCTAAAACAATGTCCGACACGCTGACATCGTCGGCATCATTGGTAAGTTTATATCCACCACCGGGGCCACGCGTACTGCTGACAATATCGTTACGGCGCAATTTAGCAAATAGTTGCTCTAAATAAGACAGCGAAATGCCCTGGCGCGCCGAGATTGCAGCCAATGAAACTGGCCCATCACTTTGATGCAAAGCCAAGTCAAGCACTGCAGTAACGGCATAACGACCTTTTGTAGTTAAGCGCATTTCACACACCTATATTAAGTAAGTAGTTAAATTTTACTTAATTCCTACTAATTTAGTCAAGTATAAAACCTAGTATTTTACTCAGGTATTACCAATGGAATAGATATAATTGATATAATCACGAAAAAATTAACGTAAATTATTGATTTTTATACTATAAATAAAATAATACGCTGATGCTAATTGGTTTCAATTTTCTCTGGCTCATCAATATTATCGTCTTTACTGCTAGAAATAGCGCATTCGTCAAGAT
>JAESSQ010000245.1 GCA_016764035.1 Gammaproteobacteria bacterium | reverse complement strand
CGCAGAGAACCGGTACACCCAAGGCCAAGGCTCGAGCGAGTACAGCGGACGTGTTGGGTCCCGGGTTCGCGAACACGAAAACAAGACAGACACCATACGATAAGGTCTCTAAAGAAGACGCATGTCTGGCGATTAAGGGCTGCAGCGGCCACCAAAAATAGCATATGCTCTTTTGACCAGGTACCTGCTAGCAAACAATTACATCTCTAGTGTCTAAGTTATGCACAAGGCACAATATGTAGTGATTCAAAACTCAATCAACAAGTTAAGTCGTCATGCACTCAATTTAAATTAAAATAACACAAGCAAAGCCTTGATTTAAAAGAAAATAAATAAGAAGGTGTAAAAACCACCTATTACCAGGATGTGGCATTTCTCTGCAAGACAATCAATTGTTATTTGTTTTTTCCACAAAGTTATACACAGGCTAAGCCACAAAGTGTGAATAACTTTGTGGCCACCCAGCACACTGTTATATTAATAACGGAGCAAGAACCGGCTTGATGAAACCATGGTGACGCTAGTCGGAGATAGCAGCATTAATGTAATCAACTATTTAGCTACAAACATCTATTGAGCGATTATTTTTCATGCTCCATAACGACTGGTTTCTCTCGATAAGCCAGTAACTGCTCCTCAGCAAGTAGCTGGTTGTCAGCAAACATGACTTTGATTTGCGTGTTATCGTCTTTTGCGAGTTCGGCCCGCTGATTTTTTGCAAATACTTTGGCTTCACGAAAGGATTCAAAGGTATCGCTTAGCACCAGGTTTTTCACCAGTTCCATACCTTCAGGCGAACGCATTTTAAATACATAATAAGGCATACAATCTATCTCTAATAGTCCAGTCTTAATTTTCTACAAAACTGATAAACTTGTTCAACGAACACACGAAACAACATCACGACGACACTATATTATACTGACAGAGCTGCCACCCGAATACACCACCTTATGAATACAAAATACCATTCAAAAGAACACCAAATATTATCCACTGTCCGTCAGGTATTGTCCGCTGTCGCGCGTGAAACTGCGCCAAGGCCAGGGCATCTAGCCCCGTTATCCGCGCAAACCATTGACGATTTAAAGCACTGTTTTATGCTTATTACTGCGCGTGAAAAAGAGATTATCGAAGCCGCCGACGGCGATGCCATGGATGCACGACCGCGTTATGCCGATGAACCAAAAACTTCTCAGGTCGTTGAATTTACCTCACCAAAAAACAAAGATTAACGACAAGCGACCTCACATAGCCACTGCAGCAAACATCATTCTAAACAGGAAACAGAGTGCTTTTCAGCTACACTCTAAGGTAATCAATTCTCACAGGAACAAACAATGAACCATCCGCTGTTTGATGTCGTTTTCTTTGGTATTTTGCAACCGGGTAAAAACAAAGAAACGGTCATGCAAAACATGGCCAAGCTATTTAAAACAGATGCAAAAAAACTAGCACCTTATTTTGCCGGCGGGCGAAAAGTTATTAAAGGGAAAATTAACGCTACCGCTGCAGAAAAATACCAGGCAGCATTAGAAAATGTTGGTCTTGTCATCAAGCTCGAAGCCTGCGAAATAACCGAAAAAGAGCCTACAGCATCAGCTCCGACAAACGTTCAAGAATCGAGCACGACAACAAACGACGCTACCGGCGCAACGAGCGGCATGACAATAGCAGCTGCCGGCGCTGATATTATAGAAAACCCGATTATCATTGCCGCACAAAAAATCGATGATATTAGTGCAATTTCGATGGCTAATGCAGGCGCTGATGTTTTAGAAAATCCCGTTAAAATACCTGCACAAGAAATTGAAGACATAAGCGACATCACCCTGGCAGATGTAGGCAGCAATGTTCTCGAACACCCACAAAAAATCGTAGCACAAAAGATTGAAGATATTTCGGATATAAGCCTAGCTGAAGCCGGTAGCGATTTAGTCGAAAACCCTGTTGCCGTAGCAAATGCGAGCGTTGCCGATACCAGCGAACTATCTCTGGATGAGGCGCCTAAATAAAAAACAGCGTGGTTAACGCTTATGCTTGTGGGATTTTTTCCCGAAGCGCGTCACGATCAAACCACCATTCATCTACGGGCACGATGGCACCAAGCACCAACGCCAAACGCGGTAAAAAAACATCAGGCTCTAACAATTCCAGACGCTGCATCCAGTCATTAATGCCTTGCTGACCCTCGACATCCGAATGCGCTTTTGCCACATTAGCCAATAATTGTTTCGTCAAAAAAGTTAGGTTATCGTGTTGCTCATCACTGGTGCGAATATCAGCAATATAATGTGCCGTAACTGCGGCCACAGCTGCACCATCAGCACTTGCTGGTGTTTCATCAATAATGTAACTCAACATATTAACGGTCAATGTCGGATTAATGGGGTAACTTACAGCAAGCCATACGCCATGCGCTAATGCCACCAACGAAGCAGGCTGCGCACTCTGGTACAACACATCACAACTCGCCACGGCATCCTGCCATTGTTCTAATACAATAAAAGTATCCAATGCCGTACGTGCTTTTTCCCAGGACGCATCAGCACGCCCCATACCAACCAGTGCTTCTGCAATATCAAGCTGCAATCGCGCACGATCTTCAGCTGTCGCATTCGCGTCAAGCGCGTCATATGACGCCTGTTTTTGATCCAGGTATTTTTGTATATCTTCTTTTGATTGCTCGGGTGTCGAGCTACCAATCAACAGATCATCGTGTTTTTTATTGCCGGACATTGGAGAGAACCATTTAATACAATACAAGATAGGGCTTTTTACAGTATTTTGACACAGATAGAAACACGCACTTTGCAGGGTACACGTACTCGAACACCCTGCCTAAAGAGATATAAGTAAGTGTAGACGTATTCGAAATAACGCTGTGACAGCCACGTTTAAGAAAACAATATTTGACAATAAAAACTTAAAAACAGCTCAACACGAAACTAACGACAATCTGCTTTAAATATTGCTAACGACCCACGACAATCTATTGATTTTCTTTTTGCTATTTTCTCTGCTCTTGCAGCCGCCTCCGCAGCCACTTGCCGCTCTTCTGACGATTGCACCAGACGCTCATCTTCACGCAACTGCATTAATCGTTTTTCTTCTTCTAATCGTGCTTGCTCAAGCCTTAATTTCGCAGTCTCCGTTTTAATCTTTACTTCTTTTGCTTTAACAGCCGTTAGACGTTTTCTCGCTTCTCGCCTCTTCGCTTCCACTCTGTTGGCGTCAATTTTGTATTTCCGCACTATTTTCTGTTGCGCTTGCTTTTCTTCTTTGAACTTGGCCATGACTGCATCACGTTCTTTTTTTAACGCTTCAGTTTCTAATTGTAGCTGCTCTATGCGCTCGGCTTCTCGCTCATGTTGTTCCAACAGCTCTACAACGTCTGGATTATCAACCTGATCTCTTATGACGCGATCAGGAACGGGAGTTACAACGACTGATTCATCTGGTAAGTCAATTGTTTTTTGCTCCATCGTAAATAATTGCGCAACAGCTATAAGTATTATAACGACAAGACCTACAGCTATACCAAAATACAAAAACGGGTTAGGCGTGCCTTCCTCTTTGTTTTTTTCCGGTATCGATAAAACGACATTATCGCCATCCTCTACCGATGGCTTCGAACTTTTTTCAATACTTACCGGCGTGTCTTTTTCTTTGTTTTGCTTGCTGACTTCCAACTCGCTATCAGCAATAGCGTTGTCTTCATTGGCGATATCTGCTTCAACGTTTTGTGATACCTCTGCACTTTCTGTAATGTTAGACGCAGGCGTCTCGATCTGCTTAATTACTTTCGGCGCTACCACAGAAGCAACAATACTTCTTGGTTTTGTCGCTCTAGCGTTCTTTAATGATTTTACCGAAGGAAAATCTATTTCCAGCGCTGCTATCGCCTGCTTATTCTCTTCCTTGTCATTACCACGATTAGCTATCAATAACGCACTGTCTTGCATTTGATTCCGTACCATGTCATCGATAAGGTACGCTTCAATCAAGTTCACCTTCTCTGTACAACCATTGATCAATGCCGATTCACATAGCAAGTTGATTAAGCCAGGATTTCCACCACTATAACCGTGAATACTGCCGCAAGCTGCCGGGGTAAATACATCACGTTCTGCACCGGCAAGGACGAGACGATGCTGGATATAACCACATGTTTCTATGGCATCCAGTGGCTCCAGGTGATAATCGACACCAATACGCCTTGCGAATTGCGCTAGTACAGGTTTATTCAGCGTTTTTTTCAAAGCAGGTTGGCCAGATAAAATAACCTGCAATAATGGTTTTTTTTCTACCTTCTCAGCCGCAAGCATGAAAAGCTTTTCTAATGCCTCCACCTTTACAGCATGCGCTTCATCCAAAATCAGCAATACCGAGCGACCACTTGCATGCTCTTCTCGCAAAAAGTCCTTAAGTACACGGCACATTTCATCGTATTGCAAATTCGGTTGACTAAGGTCGAATTGTGACAAGATCCAGTTAAACAATTCACCCGATACTTGATGCTCTTTGGTAACAAAGCCAACCGTTACTTTTTTCGCAGCACGCTTTTGCATGGCGAGCAATACGGTGGTTTTACCAACGCCTGCATCACCGGTTACAACACTTACGCCCACATTATTAAGTAAACCATACTCGAGTAGGGTTAATGCGGTCTGAGATT
>JAESSQ010000244.1 GCA_016764035.1 Gammaproteobacteria bacterium | reverse complement strand
TAACTTGAGGCACGGGTGTGCCTGAGGCAATAGCCATCTCTTCGACAACATTAAGTATTTTTTTATGTAGAGGATTAGGGCTGCTGCGCGGAATAATAACGCCGCCTAAATGCTGGGCAATAGCGGAACCTCCTGATGACAGCTGCACTAATTTATAAACACTACCCAGACAGATAAAGAGAAGGATTGCTGAACAAAGCATAATGCTGAGATTGCTATTAAACACGAGGCCTAATTGCCATATAGATAAGGTCAATGCCTGATATTCAGCGAAATAGAGAAACTCGAAAAACAGAATATTACTCAGCACCAGTAATATAACTAAAGCAAATAAAAACAATAATATTAACAGTGCTGTGCTACGCCGAGCGGCATCTTGTGCTTCAAAAAAATTCATAAACGTAGAAACTAACTTGATTACCTGTTATATCGATCTGTAAGAGAAATCTTGAAGTACTGCTGCACAAGATTTCTCCTCAGGTCGAAATGACAATAAAAAAATACGAATACTTCAGTATCAGAAAGAAACTTTAGGCACCGCCTGTATTTCTGCACTGTCTGCAAACTCAAGTAAACTTGCATCTGCGGAATGACCAAAGGGACCTGCAAAAAAATTCTGCGGAAACGACTGTTTATAGGTGTTGTATTCCATTACACCATCATTGAAAGATTGTCTTGCAAACGCAACGCGATTTTCAGTGCTGGTTAATTCTTCACTCAACTGCATCATATTCTGGTTTGCTTTCAGATCAGGATAATCTTCCATGACCATATTAAATCGACCCATGGCACTGGTTAACTGCCCTTCAGCTTGCGCAAGCGTGTCCATCACAACCGCATCACCGGGGTTGTTTTTTGCTGCCGCCAAACCCGTGGATGCTGCATTTCGTGCGGTAATAACAGCATCAAGGGTTTCGCGTTCATGTTTCATATAACCTTTTGCTGTTTCAATTAAGTTGGGTATTAAATCGTAGCGGCGTTTTAATTGCACCTCGATCTGAGCAAAAGCATTTTTGTAACGATTTTTAAGTGACACCAGCTGATTAAAAATGCTAACAATGTAAAACACAACAAGGCCGATGATGACCCAGGTGACGATGGTAGACGTTTCCATAATTACAATCCTTTATGTACTCTATTTTATGTTCTAAAACTATAGTTACATATACAGAAAAATGCATCCGTACACTGGATACTAATAGCAAATATTTAATATGGGATTTTTTCAGGTTACGACATTGACGATAAAAAATACCGTATTGGCAGACTAAAGCCTGGCATCGTATTCAACCGAATAACTTTTACTAACGAACAATATTTCCTAGGAGAGGGCCTGTCTAATCTGTTTTGCCAATTCTATCTGCGTATAAGGCTTGCTCAATAAATTGGTATTGAATCGTGACTGGTCATCTCTTATTTCTGCTTTTTCTGTATAACCAGACGTTAACAGTATTTTCAGCTTCACACATTGATTTTCGGCCTGTTCCGCTAGTTCATAACCACTCATACCTGGCATTACCACGTCACTGAACAAGAGGTCTATGTTCGGCTCTTTTGCCAGAATGGCCAATGCCTGTTCGCCGTTTTTCGCAACGATAACCTTATAACCCAGCATTTGTAATGACTCCTGTACCAGCACCAGTAAATCTTCCTCATCATCGACAGCCAGGATAGTCTCTTGCCCGCCAACAGGTTTTTCTATGTTTAACTTATTGCTTAGTACCTGCGCCTGTTCATCATAAACGCGTGGCAGATAAAGACAAAAGGTTGCGCCCTGGTTTAACGTAGAGTCAACGGTTATGTAACCGTTGGAACGTTTAACAAATCCAAACACCATCGCCAGGCCAAGGCCCGTACCTTCATCTGTATCTTTTGTTGTAAAAAAAGGCTCAAAAATATGCTCCATCATATTCTCAGGAATACCCTCGCCATCATCACTAATCGACAGTCGCACATACTCACCCGGTAGTGCACCAATATTATGCAGGCAAAATGCTTTATCCAGCAGACAATTACTGGTCTCAACCGTTATGTTTCCACTTCCATTCATTGCATCACGGGCATTTAACATCAAGTTAAGTAACGCATCTTCGAAGTCGCCAGGGTCGAATTCAGTATCCCATAAATCACTGTCAAACTTTTGCTCTACATTTACCTGCGGCGTCAAAGAATACTCAATTAGCTGTTGCAAGTTTTCGACTAAGACATTTACATTAGTCACTTTTTTACCGGTGGCATTGTGCCGCGTAAAATTTAGTAAAGATCGCGTAAGGTCAACCGCACGTTGCGTTGAGTGTTTGATGGTGTCGATGCGTTTTTGTGATTTCTCATCCGTTTCGATATAGTTTTCGAGCAAGCTGACGTTGCCCATAATAATACCAAGAATATTATTAAAATCGTGTGCCAGACCACCGGTAAGCTGGCCAATCGCATCCATTTTCTGCGAGCGACGTAATGCCTCATCAGCGTATTTCAAATCTGTAATATCGCTTAATGTACCATTCAATTTCACCACGACGCCCTGAACAACAACAGGCTCACAGGTCGACCGCACCCATAAACTATTACCCTGGACCGTAGTAAAGCGTGCTTCCAGGTCGTAGGGTTGACCATTATCAAGTGCGTTGTTTAGCGCTGTTTCAACTGTAGGCCGGTCATCTGCATGGTAACAATCAAACGCCTCATTTAAAGACGGTGTGCTATCAATCGGCATCTCATGAATACGATAGGTTTCATCTGTCCAGATTACGTCTGATGTCACTGCATCAAGTTCCCAACCACCAACTTTTGCCATTCTACCCGTCGCATTAAGTAAAGATTGGCTACGCTTCAATGACTCTTCAACCTGCATACGTTGCGTTATGTCAGTGTGCGTACCAACAAAACGCGAGGGTTTACCGTCAACATCATGTTCGACGATTAAGCCTCTACCTCTTATCCAGATATAGCTTCCGTCCTTACACTGGAATTGAAATTCAACATCATAATTTTTTTCTTCACCTGCGATATACTTTTTTACATGTTGTAAGAGCTCATTAATATGCTGCGGATGCACCCGTTTTTTGAACTCATCAAAGGCACCTGGAAACTCATTTGGCTCATAACCCGCCATGGTGTAAAAACGCTCATCAAAATATACGCTGTTATCATTCAGATGCCAGTCCCATATACCATCGTTTGCCACTGACATAGCCATGCTGATACGTTCTTCACTAATGACTAATGCTTTATCTGTTTTCTTTTGCTGAGTAATATCGGTACGAATGGAAATGTATTTTTCTGGCTTGTCATGCCTATCCATGGTAGCGACAATGGTTGCATCCACCCAGTAAAGGTGGCCATCTTTCGCTTGATTACATATTTCACCACGCCATACATTGCCACCTGCTATCGTTTTATACATTTCACGAAAAAATGCATCATTATGCCTGCCAGAATTAAGTAGGCGATGGTCCTGTCCCAATAATTCATCGCGGCTATAACCACTTACCTCAACAAATTTTTTATTTGCGTAAGTGATAGCACCTTTAATATCGGTTATGGCAACGATGGCATGTTGCTCTAGAGCATATTGCTGATCAAGAATATCCGCATGCGCACGTTCAACCTCTGTTTGCATGGTATTAAAACCATCAACGAGAGTACCAATTTCGTCATCTTGCTCAACCGTAAGACGCACAGAATAGTCTTGTGTTTTTTCTACCTGATGTAATGCAGAGGCAATTTTTTTCAATGGCCGTGAAAAATAATAACCAAGACCTAGCGTCATTAAAAAAGTAGACAGTAGCAGAGCAAGAACAATTACCCCACCTTGTAAAATATAACTGGCGCGCAAATTCTGTGATGCAAGGGTCGATAACTGCACACGAACATCGCCGTAATGTTTGCCTTTATAAACGACAGGATTTAATAAAAAAAGGCTGCCCTGTGTAAACACAAATGACTCATCCCAACCTTCCTGATGGGCGATTAAGACATCAGCAAAACCATCTTTCATGTAGCTATACACGGGGGTATGATTCTTATCATAAATAATCATACCCTCTACCATTTTCCAACCATGTAATTTATCCGTGATATCGACGGCCAAATCAACTTCACCAATAGCAATAATACTAGCAAAGTCCTGTGTCATCACTTCAATGTAAGCTCTGGCATCATTCACCATTTCTTTTTGGATACGGTCACTATCAATGACTAAGAGAATAGAAAAACCAAGCGCTATAATTAATACAAAGGGTATCGTTGTGAGAAGCACCAACTTTTTGTGAAACGAGAGTGACGATATAAAAGCCTTCATAAACAATTATTCAAGACACCTCATCGGCTACGCTGAATAGGTAATTCTGGGTCATTGCCCCATTCATACCACGAACCATCGTAGACGGCGACATCGTGCTGTAGCTGACGTAAAATTGTATACGTCATTGATGATGCTTTGCCCTTATTACAATAGGCATAGACTGTTTTTCCTTCAGCAGAGCCATACAACACTCTTAGCTGTTCTATAGGTTTTATTACTTTAACCCCATCGACTATTTCAAAATTCAAATCGACCGGAACACTATTTGCGCCAGGAATGTGCCCGAACCTTGTGGATTTCGATGTTTTACCGCTGTACTCATCAGCTGGTCTTACATCGATTATATGTATACTGGTATCGTTCAATGCCAAAAGCATAGATAACTGGCTAACTAATCGTTCAGGTTTTGCCCTGGGAATATATTCACTGGGCATCAACAGCGTTGCCAATTTACTAACCGGTAAATCATTTTTAAGCCAGGCAGGAAAACCGCCGTTAAGCAATTTCATCTGCTTATGACCCAACACCTCCAACACCCAAAAAAGTCGACCGGCGTCTTTATAGATGTCATCCGCATAGACAACAATCATTTTATTATGTTGAATACCTGCATGACTAAGTAACTGCTGCAGGTATTTTAACGAACCAATACGGCTCTCTTCTCCACTTTGCACAAATGTTTTAGAAACAGGTATATTTATCGCATTTGCGATATGCCCCTGTAAATAACTGGTTTCATCACGAACATCAATAATCTGTATGTCCGTATCAAATTGATTCTCACTCAACCACTCGACATTGACGATAAAACCTTGACTATCTAGCGTAATCGCCTGCACACTGGTGCTTGCCAGCAGCGCAACAAAGCATACTAAAACATTAATAATTGAATTGACCGTATTTCTCATAATATTGCTTTCATATCTAATAACTTAAGGTGCGAACATCGTCAAATTATTTACATATACATCCTAATAAGTATATGAAATAACAATTAAAACTCAACCAATATCCACTTGTTATATTGTAAAACATGCGAATAATGCATCACTTTTTTATCCGTCAAAATAACCGTATCGGTACGACTGACTTGCAGATTAGGTACCGCCCTCACACTAAACGACCAGGGCCGTCTTGCCTCAACATTAAAATAACATTCAGGCCAACCAAAAACCTTTTTAATTTCAATATATTACAGCCAAATTTACGGCCCAACCATAAACTAATCAGTAAATCTCGATAAACAATTTCAGTTCTCAGTGATAATCGAATAATGACCCAGGCTTGCATGTTTTCATTACCTCAAAATGTAATATAAGGTAAAAATGACAGAGCACACACTCCGGGAGGCCACAGTGTGTGCTCTAAAATGAAAAACGCTTTTGAACGCGTTACATTAAATTTGTTGAATCAAAATAAATGTTAGTTATTCTGAATAACAATATTAGGGAATTTAGCTGAATAGTCTTTAGTTCTCAACGATAATTTAGCCGCAGTACGACGTGCAATCTCGCGATAGATTATTGATGCCTTACTCTCGGGGTCATCTGCCACAGATGGATGACCCTCATCGGCATTGATACGAATATTGATATCCAACGGTAAGGCGCCAAGAAAATCAACATTGTGCAATTCACACATTTTTTCACCACCACCCTGACCAAAAATATGCTCAGCATGACCGCATTCCGTACAAATATGAATACTCATATTTTCAACGACACCAAGCACAGGCACTTCGACTTTTTCGAACATCTTCAAGCCTTTACGTGCATCCAGCAAAGCAATATCCTGCGGTGTGGTTACGATAACAGCACCACTGACGGGTACTTTTTGCGCTAACGTTAACTGAATATCACCTGTTCCTGGTGGCAGGTCGATAATAAGATAATCCAGTGATTTCCATTGCGTATCACGTAATAACTGCTCCAACGCTTGCGTAACCATCGGCCCACGCCAGATCATTGGTGTTTCTTCATCAATCATAAAACCAATCGACATTGCTTGCAGACCATGGCCACCCATAGGCTCCAGCGTTTTGCCATCTATTGAATCCGGCTTTCCTTCAATACCTAACATACGAGGAATACTTGGGCCATATATATCAGCATCTAGCACACCTACACGCGCACCTTCTATTTGCAGCGCCAGTGCTAAATTAACCGCTGTGGTAGATTTGCCGACACCACCTTTACCCGAGGCCACAGCAATTACATTTTTAATACCTGCTAGCGGATTCATGCCACCCTGTACAGTATGGCTCTCTATTTTCCAGCTGGCATCTACTGTTGCAGAAGAGACACCATCGACTGCTTCAATGATTACTTTTAATGCATCAGATAATGTATCGACAAAACCAAACGCCGGGTAACCGAGTACAATTTTTACGTTTACGTCACTGCCGTCAATCGCGATATCTTTAACCATACCCACACTAACAAGATCTTTTTCAAGATAGGGGTCGATATACTGTTTAATGGCTGATTCAACTTGTTCTTTGGTAACGCTCATAGCGAAAACTCCGCAACGGAAAATATATACAGGACACACATTCTACAACAATAAGCCACTAACTAAACCTTACTTTTATTGAATAAACCTAGCCATTTGTAGATAGAGGCAAAACAATTAAGCTAGAAATAAAACCAAAAGAACACAAAACTCCACACCTATTTTCATTAGTGAATACGACTATTGAATCCAATTAACTAAACTATGCGTACAGATAACTGACTCACAAAAAGTTGACCGATTTTGAATATTCTCAAAATTATCACCTTCTGTAGCCTCATCCTCGCACCTGTATTGGTACACGCCATTGACGGCGGCAAAATCGAAACCATGCAGATGCCAGCATGGTTAGAACGTAATGGCGTCAAACGCGCCCTAACACCCGGCGATATCCTTAACTCTGGAGATATTGTCAGTACTGGAAAATCAGCACGTTTGCTGATACGACTAGAAGAAGGTAGTCAGATAAAGCTTGGCGAAAACGGTGTGCTCGCCTTAAATATCATTCAACCACCCAAAGAAACTTCGGGCGTATTTGCCGGCTTACTAAATGTTATTACTGGTGCCTTTCGATTCACTACCTCTCAAATAGGTAACACACGTAAACGCGATGTAAAAATCCATATAGGTGCCGTTACTGCCGGCATTCGTGGTACTGATATTTGGGGACGCTCTAGTGACGAAAAAGATATTTTGTGTTTAATCGAAGGCAAGATAACAGCTCAGCGCCAAGGTGAAACCGAATTCATTATGAAAGATGCATTGTCATTCTATATTGCCCCCAAAGACAAACCTGCGTTGCCTGTCTCTCCTGTCCCAAAAGAGAAATTAGCCAAATGGGCAAAGCAAACAGAAACACAATCAGGTCACGGTGTTTTAACAGCAGACGGGAGATGGACGGTCAATGTAATGTCACTGAAAAGTTTTACGTCTGCCGATAAGCTACAAAAAACATTAAACACGGCAGGGTACGCAACTACGCTACAAAAAATACAAATCAAGGACAGCACCTGGCATCGTATTAGCATCAAAAATTTTGCAACAAAAGCAGACGCCCGAAGTTTTACTGCAGCTATCAACCACCAATACGGCATACATAACCCCTGGATTATTAAATCCGGAATGTAACACCTGCTGTAGCCACCTAATGCCTGCGTTATCCCAGATAGTTCATACCCGCATCTAAAAGGTATTTTTAGTGCAATAAACTCGCCAAAATGCTAAATTGTGCGCCCTTTGTACAAGCTGGCATCATTAGCCTCTACCCCTAAAACCACAGCATCTAAAGGTGGTGTGGATGGGGCAAAACGCTGCATTGATGATGAATGTAGTCTATG
>JAESSQ010000243.1 GCA_016764035.1 Gammaproteobacteria bacterium | reverse complement strand
CGGCGTCCAAAGCGCTGTTTCAACAAGCGCAGGCATTACCGGGTTTGATTGAGCGTGTTCTGCAAAATAAATTAGAAATTGATGCATGGGCTGAAGCATTTGCTGATTTGGAAAATGCGATATTTATCGGCCGAGGAAGCCTTTTCCCTATCGCTTTAGAAGGCGCCTTAAAGCTTAAAGAAATTTCCTATATTCATGCGGACGCTTATCCAGCCGGTGAGTTAAAGCATGGCCCTATCGCCTTGATAGATCAGGACTTACCAACCATTGCGATAGCTTCGATGGATGGTCATGAAGGTAAAATAAAATCCAACATACAGGAGATTTTGGCACGTGGCGGCGAGGTTTACCTGTTTGCGGATGAACGCATCGATGTTTCTGATCTTAGTGAACAATGCCATGTCATGAAAATTCCGGCAGTGGATGCAGTACTTGCACCGGTTCTATTTGTTGTGCCGCTGCAGTTGTTTGCGTACTTTGTGGCTGTACGCAAAGGTACGGATGTTGACCAACCAAGAAATCTGGCCAAGTCGGTTACCGTTGAATAAGGTCTTTTAGAAAAAATAGAGCTTTGTTCAGGTAGTGCAAAAGTAACCATAATATTAAATAACGGCGGTAGCTATACGCTGTGCCGGCAAGTATAATTAGCGCTTAGTAATCACCACAGTATCAATGCACTAATGCCACCCAATTCCAGTACGACACCAACACGTAAGTTATATATTAAAACCTATGGTTGCCAGATGAATGAATATGATTCATCACGCATATCAGATGTTCTTGCTGAATCTCATAACCTTGAGATAACCACGGACCCAGAAGAAGCAGACGTGCTTTTGTTGAATACCTGCTCGATTCGAGAGAAAGCGCAGGAGAAAGTATTCTCGCAACTTGGTCGTTGGAAAAAATGGAAAAACGATAAGCCGGACCTGGTGATCGGTGTCGGTGGTTGTGTTGCCAGTCAGGAAGGTGCAGCAATTCAAAAACGCGCACCTTATGTCGATATAGTATTTGGTCCGCAGACCATACATCGACTACCAGGCATGTTATCTGGCGTCAGTGAGACACATAAAAAAATTGTCGATATAAGTTTTCCCGAAATTGAAAAATTCGATTGTATGCCAGAACCGAAAGCAGATGGACCTATGGCTTTTGTTTCAATAATGGAAGGCTGCAGTAAATACTGTAGTTTCTGTGTTGTACCGTATACGCGTGGCGAAGAAGTCAGTCGTCCGTTTGATGATGTGCTTGCTGAGGTTGCCGGCCTTGCTGCACAGGGCGTACGTGAAGTAAATTTACTCGGTCAAAATGTCAATGCCTATCGAGGTGTAATGCAAGATGGCAGTGACGTACTAGCAGACCTGGCTTTGTTGATACATTATGTTGCAGCGATCGAAGGCATCGAGCGGATTCGATTTACCACTTCGCACCCGATGGAATTTAATGATGATCTGGTCGACGTCTATGCACAGGTTCCCGAGTTAGTCAGCTTTTTGCACCTACCGGTACAAAGTGGAAGCAACAACATTCTTAGCGCCATGAAACGTGGGCATACAAGCGAACAGTATAAAGATATCATCCGACGCCTAAAGATTGCGCGTCCTGACATTTCAATTTCATCTGATTTTATCATCGGTTTTCCCGGTGAAAGCGATGAAGATTTTGCTGACACCATGCAACTTATCGAAGACGTTGGTTTCGATCATTCATACAGTTTTATCTACAGTGCGCGTCCGGGCACACCTGCCGCAACACTTTTTGACAGCACAACCGATCTCATTAAAAAACACCGTCTTGCTATATTGCAGAGTGTTATTACTGCGAACGCGACTAAATTTAGTGAACAGATGGTAGGCAACATATACTCGGTTCTGGTCGACGGTATTTCAAGAAAGAGTGAACTACAGGTTGCGGGTCGCAGCGAAAACAATCGCGTGGTTAACTTCAATGGTGATAAAAACCTGATAGGACTATTCGTCGATGTCAGAATTACTGAGGCCAGAACGAATTCATTGCAGGGTGAATTTGTAGGGTTGTCACAGATGAGTGTTGCATCCATGCAAACAGGCTGTGAAAAATCTCAAACGCAGCCAAGAGCAAATACGTAAATGCACGACTCCGAAAATCAGGCATCTTCTTACGGTGCAAATAATGGGACAAGCGTACACTTTGAGCTAACACCATTAGATAATAAACGCCTCATAAACCTCTGTGGTCCAGCTAACCAAAATCTAACGCAGATCGAAAACTTTTATCATGTCAAGATTAACAGTCGTAGTCATCAGTTTGAAATAAGTGGTGAAGGTCGTCGTTTAAAGGCCGTAAAGAGTGCGATCTTGACGTTATACAATGTCGCAGGCCATGAAACATTATCGCCTGCAACGGTGCGACTTTATTTAAATGATAATATCGAAAATGAGTTATTAATCTCAAATTCTGTCGTTTTAGATGGTATCGATTTTAAAAAAAGTCGTGGTAGCAAAATTCGTGGTCGTGGTAAGAGCCAGCAGCAGTATCTTGGACAGATTCAAGCTAATGATCTCACCATTGGCGTCGGCCCTGCCGGTACCGGTAAAACCTACTTAGCCGTTGCCAGTGCTGTCGATGCGCTGGAGAATGATTTGGTCGATCGTATACTTCTAGTGCGCCCTGCGGTTGAAGCGGGCGAACGACTTGGCTTTCTGCCTGGCGATTTGGCACAAAAAATTGATCCTTATTTACGACCAATGTATGACGCTCTATTTGAAATGATGGGTCAACAAAAAGTTGCGAAGTGCATCGAGCGCAATATTATTGAAATTGCGCCACTTGCTTATATGCGAGGTCGCACCTTGAGTGATGCCTTTATTATTCTTGATGAAGCACAAAATACAACCATCGATCAGATGAAAATGTTTTTGACACGCATTGGTTTTGGCTCAAAAGCAGTTATCACCGGCGATATTACTCAGGTAGATTTACCGCGAGATAAAACGTCGGGTTTGCGTCATGCTTTAAAAATTCTCTCGGCTATCGAAGGCGTTGGTGTGACGCGATTTGAAAAAGATGATATCGTCAGGCATCCGTTGGTGAAAAAAATTGTTACGGCTTATGAAGATGATGAGTCAAAGTAAAGAAAGCATCATGGACATGAACATAAAGTTATATAGGCTTAAACGTTGTTATCAAGCAATATGAGCATAACGGTTGACCTTATCATCGCCGATGATTTGACTACAGAGGAATTATCAGCGGCTGATGATGTCCCT
>JAESSQ010000242.1 GCA_016764035.1 Gammaproteobacteria bacterium | reverse complement strand
ACTGGGCACCTCACGACCGGATATCGCCGAGCAATTACGTTATCGCAAACGTGAAGAATTACGTGCAGGCATAAAAAGCATCACCGGTAACGAGCACGTTAAAAACAATGAGGTTAAAATATTAACGTCATGCCCAGCATGCCAACAGGGTCTTGCGCGATACGCCGATGACACCGGATTAAAAACCGACTACATCGTTGTTGAGATGGCGAACAACCTACATGGCAAAAATTGGGAAAAACAATTTATTCAAAAAGTAGATAATGGCGGCGTGGAAAAAGTATTGCTTTAAATCACCTTAGTGGAGTCATCATGAGCGAATCAATTAAATTATCAATTACCGGCATGAGCTGCAATGGCAGAGTCGAAGACGCAGACAACATTCTCAATACCGTTGAAGGTGTGGACTTTGCCGTTATCTCACAGGATGATAATCAAGCCGTCATCATCGGCAACGCCAGTGCACTATCGTTGATTACCGCTTTAGAAGCTGCTGGTTTTGAAGTAAAAGAGATTTAAGTCAGCACGTAACAAACACAGCTATACATAAAAGTTTTCATATAAAGACTATTCAACGCGCCTCATGAATTCATAGGGGAATCATACGGTCTAATTTGGGTAGTCGATAAGTTCATAATTACATGTATGCGCTCGGTAGCGATTAAAGCATCATTTGTATTTGCAAAAATGGTACGTGCGAGATATAAGGCTAATTCACCACGTTCCACTAAACGCTCGAAAATAAGATGTCCAACTTTTTCATCAGTACATTCCACACCAAGCGCGCTACTACCACAAAGCCTGACCATAACTCTTGTATAGTTACGATCGCGGGTACTGTCTGTAGCGTAGCTCATTAACACACGCGAGCAGCGTCCCTTGCGCTTTGCTCGCCAGATGGTAAATACCATTTTAAAAAACCTTAAAGGATGCCGCTCGGACGGAAAACGACCACCTATGCTGACAGACATTTCCGCACCCAAAAGATAGCCAGCTATTACTGCTGGATAGCAACCTGCACTACTACCCAAGGTGCGAATATGGCAGTAGTCTCCCATCAAATCCAGCTTAGCTAAACTTTCAACTACTTCAGTTACATTATTGCCAAGTAATGGAACCCCCTGCCGATAACCTTCATTTAAGGGCTCTGAAATAATCAACAAATCATAATAAACTGAATCTGTATGCTGCATTAGCACAGCATTAGGCATCATCAAGTTGTGACTACCCAGGGGTGAAAAACAGACCAACAGTGTTTTATTTGCTGATAGCCCTGGTCCAACGAAATGAGTAACATGTGGGGCGATCTTGTGCCAGGTAAATGGCTTTGATTGCTGCTTTCCACTGCCTGACATCATGCGTTTCATTTTTTGTAGCCAGTGGTTAAGCGCTGTTTGGAATTTTACGGCAGTACTTGATGGTATAAGCCGGTGAACAGGATGCCAAACAATTAAGCATTCAACTTCTATCGGCGTTAATCGTGATTCCAATGTAGTGAGGGCTTTATTTAACTGAGCCACGGTGAGGCAATATCGAAAAATACGTTTAAAAAATCGTACAACATAAGGCTGCTTATTAGTTTCAGTTACAATGGCAGATGTATCATTTACCACTGCACTGAAGCCTTGTTCTAATTCGTCTTTCGACGATGGCGTTAAAACGCGTGAAACAATATTGTCGAGTGAGCGAAATCTGGCAAATTCATGTGGCATGATGACCGCATCATGATCCATCTCCAGCATAACCAACAATTCCATGCGTGCCAATGAATCCATTCCAATTTCACGCAATGTAATGTCCTTATCACCCTTTTCAAAAGCGCTGATTACTGAAGGATTTAATTTGTTAGTTACAAATACGTCAGCCAGCACTTGAACAATAGAGCTACGAATTTGCTCACTCTCATTAGACATATTCATAACATCGCAACGCAAAATTTTACCGGAGGCGTTTCTTGGAATATTTTCAACGATGGTGAATTGACGTGGGCTACGAATGCCAACTCGTCCCCGTACGAACTTTTTCAATGCCCGTAAATCTGGTTTCACGCCTTTGACGAAAACTACCAGTGCCACAGGAATACTGCCGTGAACAGATGATGTCTTAGGCAATACTGCGGCATCAGTGACATGCGGATATTGACAAATTTGCGATTCAATATCCTGTGGGAAAATGTTCATACTATTGAACACAAACATATCGTCGGATCGGCCACACAAGTGGATACGCCTTTGCTTATCCAGATAACCGATATCACCGGTATAAAACCAGCCATCCTCAAGACATGTTGTAGTCAGGCTGGATTTACCGAGATATCCACGAAACATGCCGTCACAGCGAATAGCTAATTCTCCACGTTCGCCAACAGCGAGTGGTTTCCTTTCTGGCGTGACTGCGCGTATTTCAATGCCTGGTAATGGTTGGCCGACACTCTCACCTGCGTTGGAATCTTTTGGATCGGTAAATGCAATTGCACCTGTCTCGGTTGTACCGTAGCCGGCTTGTAAATTATTGGTAATGTTGTTTCTCAGTTGATGCCTCAGTGGCAGGGAAACATGTGAGCCACCGAGTTTCAAGCGAATTTCGGATAACATACCAATGTCAGGGGTTGCCAATAATTCCTGTGCCTGAAAGGCGGATACGTGTATCACGTTAACCTTTAAATGTAGGCATTGGGCTACCAACTGTTGCTGCTCAGCATCAAGAAACACATTGGTAGCGCCTGCTGCCACGCAATACAGACGATGGCGCTTGGCAAAATTATGTTGCATAGATGCCAGACAGGCAAATCTTTCTTGTTCGCAGCCAATGTGACGATGAGCTTGTATGACAAGATCATTGTCATGATGAATCACCAGCTTTGAATCGCCTGTTGTACCTGAGGTGGAAAACAAAAGACGTGCCTCGATAGCATGCGCTTCCTCTGGTATTGATTCGGCGTTACAACCCACGACGTTGATATTCATGGACATCGGGTCTACCGCGATATTCTCATCAACAACATGACTAACACCGCAACGACTGATTATGGCATTTTGCGTTAGATTCGCTTCGTGTGTGGGGATGGTGCATGATGTGGCACCAATGTGAATAGCTCCCAAACACAATACCAAATGTTGCGTGTCATCAGCACACTTGATTCCAAGAACAGAATCAGCCGAAATTGCCATGTCGTTATATTTTTTAACCTGAATACGCACAAGCTGAGCCAGCTGAGCATAAGAAAGCGTCAACCTTGATGTAACAACGGCGTCGTGAGTAGGATTTTTTTCTGCGTAATAAAACAGACGTTCAATCAACGAGCTAGCTAAACGTTGTGCAGTCATCGATGACAACAGCCGCTACCTGGTAACTTTAAACAACACGTGTAATGGCTCATTTAACAGTGGCGAAAAAAAGCTCTTGTCTAACGCAACCAGCTCGGGTGTAACTGTAAGCTCTTTTACCTCTGGCATGCTGGAAAAACCTGCCTGTCGCAAGCCATCGAAATAGTT
>JAESSQ010000241.1 GCA_016764035.1 Gammaproteobacteria bacterium | reverse complement strand
ATCAACCACGCGCAGTCATTGCCGATACCGATACATTAAACACCCTGCCCGACAGAGAACTACGTGCCGGTATTGCCGAAATTATCAAATATGGCCTGATCAACAATATCGATTTTTTTACATGGCTAGAACAAAACATGCCAGCATTACTAAATCGAGACAAGCAGGCGCTTACACAAGCTATAGAAATCTCATGCCAGAGCAAAGCAGATATTGTGGCGGCGGACGAACGAGAAAGTGGTCAGCGTGCATTGTTAAATCTTGGTCACACATTCGGCCATGCCATCGAGAACGCTATGGGTTATGGCAAATGGCTACATGGTGAGGCTGTAGGCGCAGGCATGTGTATGGCAGCAACCATGTCGAATCAAATGGGCTGGTTGAGTGATGAAGAAACACAACGCACCTTCAAACTCATCGAACAGGCCGGGCTACCCACTAAAGCACCTGCAAGTATGTCGGTAGATAAATTTAATGCATTGATGGCCGTTGATAAAAAAGTGCTCGATGGCACTTTACGCCTGGTCTTAATGAAAGGCATCGGCAAATCACTGCTCAGTAGTGACTACTCTGCAGATGATTTAACTACCGCTATAAAACTTTCCTTAGCCGATTAATTATGTCAGAAACGCAAAGCAGTTATAACAGACGCCTGGTGCCATACGCATGTAATGACACGCAATCAATCGGACGAAGATTCAGTGGAACATTCCCTACCTACCGTAATGAATACCAGCGTGACCGCGACCGTATTATTCATTCAGCAGCTTTTCGACGACTGGAATACAAGACACAGGTATTTGTTAATCACGAAGGCGACTTATTTCGTACGCGCTTAACTCACACACTTGAAGTCGCGCAAATCGCACGCAGCATCGCACGTGAGTTAGGTTTACACGAAGATTTAACAGAAGCTGTTGCGCTGGCCCATGACCTGGGTCATACACCCTTCGGCCATGCTGGCCAAACCGCGCTAAACAATTGCATGAAAAAATTTGGCGGCTTTGAACATAACATTCAGTCATTACGCATCATCGATAAACTCGAACAAAAATACGCTGACTTTGACGGCCTCAACTTAACTTTTGAAACACGTGAAGGTGTTTTGAAACACTGCGCGATTAAAAATGCAAAAAAACTAGGCGATGTAGGACAACGTTTTATAAACAAAAAACAGCCCAGCCTGGAAGCGCAACTCACCGATTTAGCCGATGAGACGGCTTACAACAACCATGATATCGACGACGGCATACGCTATGGTTTAATCACCATAGATGATTTATTAAACGTTGAATTATTCAAAGAACAGCATGATATCGTCATTGATCAATATTCAAAACTGGATGCTAAAAAACTTACCCATGAAGTTATTCGTCGCATGATTAGCGCTATGGTTGTCGATTTAATCGATACCTCACAAAAAATATAGCGAATGCGAATTTAAAATCTATCGACGATGTTCGCAATCAAAAAAATAAATTAATGGCTTTTAGTCCTGAGATGAACAACAAAAAACTGGCATTGAAAACATTCCTCAGAAACAATCTCTACCAGCATTACCGTGTTCATCGCATGACTAAAAAAGCCTCCGACGTTATTGACGCACTGTTCAATGCATTTATAGATGATCTAAAAATCTTGCCCACTGAAGCACTCGAACATTGTCATACACTTAAAGACAAACACGGAGACACCGGTATCGCGCGTGGCATTTCAGATTATATTGCCGGCATGACCGATCGTTATGCCATCGTTGAATACGAGCGTATCTTTAATCCGCGCCAACTATCTTTTTCAAACTAAACCATATAAAAATCTCGTGGCTGGTCGAATCCCGCAAAATTTTATTGATGACTTAATTTCTCGAAGCGACATCGTAGGCGTTATCAATGCGCGCGTGCCGCTGAAAAGAAAAGGCAAAGAGTTCAGTGCTTGCTGCCCATTCCACAACGAAAAAACACCTTCCTTTACCGTCAGCGAAAACAAACAGTTTTATTATTGTTTCGGCTGCCATGCCAAAGGAAATGTCATCGGCTTTTTAATGGACTATGAACACCTTAGTTACATCGACGCCATCGAATCACTCGCCGCCGATGCTCATCTGGAGGTGCCTCACGAAAACGATTCTTTTGCCCATCAGGACAAACTAGATAAACAACCGCTATACGACATACTTAAACTGGCCAGTGAGCTTTTTCAACAACAGTTAAAAACATCTGAGCGCGCAGTTAATTATCTTAAACAGCGAGGGCTATCGGGTGAGATAGCAAAACAATTTAAAATCGGTTACGCCCCCGATGGCTGGGACTTTTTAATTTCACAGCTCGGAAAAACAAAAGACGATTTACTCCACTTGAGCAAAACTGGTCTGATTGTAAATAAAGAAAACAACAAAACTTATGACCGCTTTCGCGACCGAATAATTTTTCCCATCACCGATCAGCGTGGCCGCATTATCGGATTTGGCGGACGCGTACTCGACAAGGGTGAACCTAAATACCTAAACTCACCAGAAAATGCCGTATTTCATAAAGGTTATGAACTGTATGGCCTTTACGAAACGAGGGTGGCATTAAGAAAAATCGATCGCATCATTGTCGTCGAAGGTTATATGGACGTTGTCGCACTGGCACAAAACGGCATCAACTACGCGGTTGCTTCATTAGGCACAGCTACCACCACTGAGCAGATACAAAAAACATTTCGCACAACACATGAAATAGTCTATTGCTACGATGGCGACAACGCAGGCAAAAAAGCCGCCTGGCGCGCACTGGAAAACACACTCTCAGTAATACGTGACGGCATGGTGGCCAAATTTCTTTTCTTACCAGACAAAGAAGACCCAGACACCATGGTCCGCAAAGAAGGTAAACAAGCGTTTGAGCAACGCATCATCGATGCCATGCCACTATCAACATTTTTATTTGAAAATTTAAAAAAAGAATGTGACCTATCAAGCAATGAAGGCAAAGCACAACTTGCGACTAAAGCTAATGCATTAATACAAAAGATGCATAACAGTATTTTTAAAGACCTGTTAATAGAAGAGCTATCATCAATGGTTGGCTTGAGCCAACAGCTCCTTGAGTCGAAAATATCTTCCACCATTGAAAATAAAAAAATCGCAAGGCAACAAGCTAAGCCAGTTCGCGGACAACAAGTGTCTAATCATAAAACACGTATCGCCATCGCCTTGCTGTTACAAAACCCGTTTCTTGCGACCGAGCATCAAGTGCCTGAAAATTTTAGAGAGGCCTTCACCAAAGGATTACCACTGCTATATAAGTTACAAAAAATTATTGAAACTAATCCCACGATGACTTCTGCCGCATTATTAGAACGGTTGCGTGATGATGAACACGAAACCGCACTTAATAAATTAGCAGTATTACAAACCCCAGAAACTGAAAACAGCGACAATATTATTGACGTTTATACCGACATCATCAAACGCTTACACTATGAAGACCGTGATGAATATTTAAAGCATAAAATTAATAATAATGAACCGTTGACGCCTGAAGAACAAAGTGAATACCTGAAACCGCCCACCAAATAACTATTGACATCATGTAAATATAATGGATAATGCCATGCATCAGCGCTAATTTGTCTCAGATTGCGGGCGCTATATAAATAATGCTAAAGCGAGTTACGGTACAAAAAAATATCGAAAACCCGTTTTAGCTTTCCGCTATAACGGGTTTTTTTATGCCCAGGATTAACGGCAACACAAATATCCATGGATATTATTTGCAACATAATCCATACATAAAACAAATTTTAACAAGGTGTATTTTAACAATGAGTGATTATTTATTTACCTCCGAATCCGTCTCTGAAGGTCATCCAGATAAAGTGGCTGACCAAATATCTGACGCTATTCTTGATGCCATTTTCGAACAAGACAACAAAGCCCGTGTCGCCTGCGAAACCATGATCACTACCGGCATGGTGGTTATTTCTGGTGAGATCACGACCGAAGCCTGGATTGACATGCAAGCAGTCGTACGCAATACCGTCAAAGAAATCGGTTACAACAGTTCTGATATGGGTTTT
>JAESSQ010000240.1 GCA_016764035.1 Gammaproteobacteria bacterium | reverse complement strand
TCACATCGATAAGCTCACGTGCAATTTTATCTTCATCTGCATGCGCTTCAGCATCTTTAATCTTCTTATCAACTTCTTCATCAGATAAACCACTTGAAGCTTTGATGACGATTGACTGCTCTTTACCGGTAGCTTTGTCCTTAGCTGACACATTTAAAATACCGTTGGCATCGATATCAAACGATACTTCGATTTGTGGCACACCACGTGGTGCAGGCGGAATATCCTGCAAATCAAAACGACCTAAAGATTTATTACCTGTTGCCATTTCACGTTCACCCTGTAATACGTGAACAGTAACGGCTGCCTGATTATCATCAGCGGTAGAAAAAGTTTGCGCGGCTTTGGTTGGGATAGTTGTGTTCTTCTCAACCAGTTTGGTCATAACACCACCCATGGTTTCGATACCTAGAGACAACGGTGTAACGTCTAACAATAAGATGTCATTAACATCGCCGCCTAATACACCACCTTGCAATGCTGCGCCCATAGCAACGGCTTCGTCCGGGTTAACATCACGGCGCGGCTCTTTGCCAAAGAAGTTTTGCACTTCTTCCTGAACCTTAGGCATACGTGTTTGACCACCGACCAAAATCACATCATCTATTTCACTTGCAGAAAGCCCTGAATCTTCCAGTGCCTGCTTACATGGCGCAATGGTACGAGCAATTAGTTCATCGACCAGGCTTTCTAGCTTAGCGCGAGATAATTTAACATTTAGGTGCTTAGGACCACTTGCATCAGCCGTGATGTAAGGTAAGTTAACATCGGTTTGCTGCGTAGAAGACAATTCGATCTTGGCTTTTTCAGCGGCTTCTTTCAAGCGTTGCAACGCTAAAGGGTCGTTATGCAAATTAATACCTGTGTCTTTTTCAAACTCATCAGAAAGATAATCGATCAAACGCGTGTCAAAATCTTCACCACCGAGGAAAGTATCACCGTTTGTGGCGAGTACTTCGAACTGGTGCTCACCGTCTATCTCAGCAATTTCGATGATTGATACGTCAAAGGTGCCGCCACCTAAATCATAAACCACTATCTTAGAATCGCCACGGCTTTTGTCCATACCGTATGCAAGAGCAGCCGCTGTTGGCTCGTTAATGATACGCTTTACTTCAAGACCGGCGATACGACCTGCGTCTTTGGTTGCTTGGCGTTGTGAATCGTTAAAATACGCAGGCACCGTAATAACGGCTTCGGTTACTTCGTAGCCCAGATAATCTTCTGCCGTCGTCTTCATTTTTTGCAGGATACGTGCAGAAACTTCAGGCGCTGCCATCTTGTTACCTTTGGCTTCTACCCAGGCATCACCGTTATCCGCTTTTACAATTTTGTATGGAACAAGTTTAATATCACGCTGCACCACATCTTCATCAAATCGACGGCCGATTAAACGTTTAACCGCAAAGATGGTATCGGTTGGATTGGTTACTGCCTGACGTTTTGCAGATGCACCAACAATAACTTCGTCGTCAGTATATGCGACGACTGATGGCGTGGTACGATCTCCCTCAGCATTTTCGATAACTTTTACTGAGCCACCGTCCATAACGGCGACGCATGAGTTTGTTGTACCTAAATCTATACCTATAATTTTAGCCATTGCTGGTCTCCAATATTCTGTGTATTGCCGTCATGATTTACTATGACAGCGGTTATATATGTTGTTAGTTGTTATATGGGGCTGCTTTTACTGAATCCAAGCGAAATCACCAAAATTTTAACGACTTTGCTGATTCTATGCGCTCCCCTACCTGTTTTTAGTTATCTTCTTCGACCGCTTTAGATACCATCACCATCGCAGGACGGATTAAACGATCATTCAGCACATAACCTTTTTGCATCACCGCAATAACAGTATTTGGCTCAACATCTGCATTTGGCTGCATCGACATCGCCTGATGTTTTTCAGCATCAAACTTTTCATTCAATGGGTCCACTTCTTCGATGCCAAGGTTTTCCATCATCTTGCCCAGCATACTCAGGGTTAATTCCACGCCTTCTCGTAAGCTTTCTGCGCTGGCATCTTCCGTGCTCAAGCCCATAGCCATACCATCCAGAACGGGTAATAATTCATTGGCAAATTTTTCTATGCCATATTTATGCGCATTCTCAACATCTTTGGTATTACGACGACGTAGGTTATCCATCTCTGCTTTAGCACGCAGATACTGGTCCCAGTTTTCTTTAGCTTTTGCCTGCGCGTTTTCTAGCTGAGCTTCGAGACTGTCAGCATTTTTTTCAGGTGACTCCGTTGTGGCCTCATCGTTCTGTGTGCCTGCTACAGTATTTTCTACGTCCTGTTCGTTCGCTGTTTTTTCGTCCAGGGTATTTTCTATGCTTTCATCATTATCGTTTTTTTGTGCTGACATTTCGTATCTCTTTCTACTGTGTATGAATTTGTAGGTAAATTTATGTTGTTGACGCTTTTTATGGTGTCGATTTGTCTATATTCAAGTTTTTTGACAAATTATTTAACAGCACACATACATTTATGATTTAAGCGCATCACCTAATAATTTGGCGGTGATATCAACCACCGGGATGATATGGTCATAATCCATGCGCGCAGGCCCGACAACACCTAATACACCAACGAGTTTACCCTTCACTTCGTAAGGCGCCGTAATCACACTACAATCACCAAAACCTTCAAAGCCGGCTTCATGGCCGATAAAAATTTTAACCCCATTACCATGTACACATCGGTCGAACAGGCCTAACATTTCGCGTTTTCTATCGAATATTTCAAACAGGTGCTGCAGTTGTACTCGGTCTGTTTTTTCGCTATAGCGCACCAGATTAGTTTCACCCTGGACAATATATTCTGGCTGGTCATCACTATTACTGGACAAGGCTTTGTCAGCGACTTCGACTACCGTTTTCATCACATTATCGACATCTTGACGACTATGATCAAGATCCAACAACAGACTTTTTCTTATTTCATCGACATCCTGGCCTGTAAATTTCTGGTTCAGGTAGTTTGCTGCGTGCTGTAATTCGTTAGTGTTATATTCTCGCTCGAGATGCAACACTTTATTTTGTACATCCCGCTCATTGGTAACCATTATCGCCAACACACGCTTGTCCGGCAGCGGTAAAAATTCAATATGACGTAATCGCGCACTGGTCTGTTTTGGTACACTGACAATACCTGCCATCTGCGTCATCTCTGAAACCAGTTGAGATGCCTGACTGACCAACTCACCTACATCTTTATCTGGATTAAGTTTATCTTGTAACATACTGATTAATCTATCTTCAACAGGCTCTACCTCAAGCAATGTATCGACAAAAAGTCGTAGACCCTGTTCGGTAGGAATTCGTCCTGCAGATGTATGCGGTGCGACGACAAGACCTTTTTTCTCAAGCGATGACATAACATTACGAATAGTAGCCGAACTAATGTCAAGGCCTGCGTCCAGTGCCAGTTGTCTAGACCCCACTGGCTGTCCGTCGTCGATATAACTTGCCACCAACTGTTTAAGTAACATGGCTGCGCGGTCATTGAGAATGATAGGTGTATTCACTATTGTTATCTATTTAGTAGGTTGCGTTAGCACTCTATTTTAGCGAGTGCCAAAAAAAAGAATTATGGTAGTAAAGTAATAGATGGTCAAGAAAAACCCAACAAAAATTTCACCGCAAAGACGCACCGACGCAGAGGTTTTTTAATATTGCCTGTGCAGAAACACTCAAGTAAGCCATTAACGCTATGTTCCTTCATATATTACGGCATATTTGCTTTTATCTAGACCGATAAGTTAGCGTATAATGCGACGCTTTAAGACCTGACAAACATTGCTACACTACATGACCGATACACACACCGCCAGAATTCGTGAGATTCCATATAACTACACCTCTTATTCAGATCGTGAAATCATTATTCGTTTTCTCGGCGACGATAGCTGGAACATCATTGAAAGACTCCGTAACTCTCGCCGCACCGGTCGTTCTGCTCGCATGTTATTTGAAGTACTTGGTGACATGTGGGTTATCGAACGCAACCCCTATGTAAAAGATGATTTACTGAATAATAAAAAACGCCGTGAAGCCTTAATCGGTGCATTAAAACACCGATTACATCAGGTCGAGTTACGTGCCGATGGCAATCAGGACACATTAACACTACACCGTCATTGTTTAACGGCTATCACCACGTTCGAAGAAAGCCTTCGCGATCAGTTGATTCTGCGCCAAAATGTGCTTTCGACGTTAAAGAAAATAACCTCACCAAACAACATTGATTTTAGTGGCCTCGCCCGCGTTTCGCATTCCACTGACGCAACCGACTGGCGTATCGCTATGCCTTTTGTAGTTTTCAAACCCGATACAGAATTTGAAACAGCAGCGATTGTACGCGCTTGTATAAAACTTGGCTTAACCATTATTCCACGTGGCGGCGGCACAGGTTATACCGGCGGAGCTATTCCTTTACATGCCAATACCGCCATCATCAACACCGAAAAACTGGAGAACCTAAGCCCAATTGTTCAAACAGCATTACCCGAACTAGACGGCACATACCCAGTGACTGGATGCGGCGCAGGC
>JAESSQ010000239.1 GCA_016764035.1 Gammaproteobacteria bacterium | reverse complement strand
TGCAACCTCTGCAACCTCTGCAACCTCTGCATTGTCGACAATATTTTTAGCAGAAAAATTTACCAGGTAGCCATCATTTTTGCTGGTATTACTGTATCGTTTAAGGTCCGCTAACGCTGACTTTTTATCGATAAAATAACCAAACCTGACATTAAATCGCGTTTCGTTTTTTCGGTTTGTGTAATCAGATACGTAGGCATTAAAATTTTTCGCCTGCAATATTTTCACCATGCTTTGTGCATTACTAAATTGACGATACATGGCAACCTGTACCGAATATTTAACATTGCTTAGATTTGCGGGCAACAAGCTATTATCTTCCGTAGAAGATTTTTTATATGCAGACTTATCAACCACGAATTTATCAATTTTAAGCTTGTCGATAAGCACTGTTTTTGTCGCTTTATCTTCATGGCTAACACGAACTTTATTTGTTTTATTCTGACGCGATATTGTAGAGACTTTATTAGTGGCATCATCAAAAGTATTGATACCATCAAATGTTTTTGTTTTACTGTTAACAGCTACAGGTGGTATAGGTATTTCTTGTTTGGGAAAATCAACATCTATTTCTTCGCCCGCAAGAACAATGCCTGGTAACTGCTGCTCTAACGCGCTATCACTGATAGATTTTTTACTCGGTAAAGCAAGTACCTCTGTTTCACTACCCACATCATAAAAAGCTGATGCTTGCTGAATGCCACTGATAAAACCCGCAGCAAAAACAATGACTGTAACCAATAGTAACAAAACACCTAGTTTTATCAGCCCACGAGTATCTATTAGTATTGGCGCCATCTTTATGTTTGAAAGGTTCATTCACGGAAGTATTACAGAATGTGATTTTAGCGCACATGACCGTTATTTACACAAATAAGCGGATAATTACCAACACAATTTTAACTAAGGCTTGCTTCTCTCAATAATTAAACCACCTCTTAAGCATGGCTTAATTATTTGAAAATTTAGGTTAACGACTTGCTGCCGTTAAGAATTTTTTATTGGTATGCCTACCCACTCGTGCCAGTATTCAAACAGACTTTCGTCATGGCTTGCCAGTACAGATCGCACTTCGAGTTGCCCTCGAAAAACGGGTTGGTTATCCAATGAAACAGAACGCCCGCCGGCTTCGCTAAAAATCAAACTTCCCGCGGCATAGTCCCACATCTTTTGACCGCCATGCAAATAGACATCAAATCGTCCTATTGCCATCCAGCACCAATCTATGGCCGAAGAACCCATATTACGCTGAGATGCGAATATGCTGTCAGAAACCAGTCTTACTGTCAGATCTTTAGGTAAGCGTTTTAAATCAATCTCGGCTATGATTGGCTTTCTTCCCACCAATTTTGTATTTGAATGTTCAATTCGTTGGCCATTTAAATATGCGCCCTGACCTTTTATCGCAGTAAACATTTCATCACGCACAGGGTCGTAGATTAAACCCAGTTGTTGCTGCTTATCAACAATTAAAGCTATGGATACTGCAAAAAAAGGCAGGCCTGCCGTATAGTTACTGGTGCCATCAAGCGGGTCGATACACCAGAAAGTACCCCCCTTACTGACAACCGCCAACTGTTCTTCTACGGTCATCTCTTCACCAAGAAGATCGTAAGCAGGCCAATGTTGTTTTAATTCGTTTTCCAACCGATTTTGCATCGCAATATCCGCGGGGGTTACGACACTACCATCTTCTTTGTACTCAAATTCAGCATGACCAAAGTCTTGCAACAATTCTTCCTGTGCTGCTTTTTTAACCAGTAACATTAATTTTTCTATATCGGGGAATATCATAATTTTTTTTAATTACCAGGGAATGTCTGAGCCATCAATATCGATAAATCGTCCACTATCTTTCATTGTTAATTTTGATAATTGCGCAAACAATTGTTCTACGCATTCGCGTGTTGAAATTTCTGCATCTGGCCCACCCATTTCTGTTTTAACCCAACCAGGATGTAACGCTACACTGATAATGCCCTGCTTTTTTAAGTCAATCGATAAACTTTTTACCACTGCATTTAACGCTGCTTTACTTGACCGATAAATGTAACTGTTACCGTAACCATTATCGGCCATGCTGCCCATTTTACTACTCATACAGGCCACCAGTTTACGTTGACCCATCTGTATTTGTTCAGAAAATGCTTCGACCATTTTTAAAGGTGCAATACTATTAATCTGAAAAGCCTGTAACCAACTCTCGACATCAACGGAGCCAAATGTATTATTGGTAGAACCATAAATACCCGCGTTATTAATCAATATATCAATAGCATCATTTCGTAGCTCATATGACAGCGCTTGCAATGTACTTAATTCCTGCATATCGGCAATATGCACGCTAATCTGGCCACCCGAAAGTTTAGCTATATTAAAAAGATTTTCGGCATTATGCGGTGTTCGACAACAAGCAAAAACACGCCAGCCTTGTTCCATGGCGTACTGCGTCATCGCTAACCCGATACCTCGGTTTGCACCGGTGATTAATATATTCATACAACTATTTAACTTACTGAAAACATTGGACTTAATTTACACATAAAAAAGACCGTTTAATGCTTAACACTAAACGGTCTTTTTATTTAGTAAGTTGGATTATACGTTAACCAATATTATAAATCTGGTTCATGTAAAACTGTTCGTATTCATCACCTGGTAATGCCTTACACCAATAATACCCCTGCGCATATTGGCAACCAAGCTGTTTTAATACTTCTAACTGGCGTTCAGTTTCAACTCCTTCGGCGAGTAAATCGAGTTTCAATCCTCGAGTTAGACCGGCGATTGCTTCAACGATAACTGAGTCTTCATGGTTTTCCGGAATACCGAGAATAAATTCGCGATCAATCTTAACAACACTAACGGGGTAATTTTTAAGATACGCGAGAGACGCATAACCTGTACCAAAATCATCGAGCATAATTTGAATACCCATGCTACGCAATTTTTTTAATGTGCTTTCTACTTCACCTAAATTATCGATAAGCGTACGCTCTGTTACTTCGACAGCTAATGATGAAGCTTCAATATCATTTTCTTTTAACGCTTGTACAAATAAGGCAACGATATCCTGTTCGATAAATTGACGCGGTGCCAAATTAATAGAGACATGCTGATCTTTTAGACCACTATCATGCCAAGCTCTAATTTGCTTACAGACGCTAAAAATCAACCATTCACCAAGTGCAATAATTAAACCACTATCTTCAACGGTTGAAATAAAATCTTCAGGATGAATCATGCCTTTTTCTGGATGCTGCCAACGCAATTGTGCTTCTACTCCAACAATTTCATTTTTATTTATATCAATGACGGGTTGGTAATGAATTAAGAACTCGTCTTTTTCAAACGCTGCTTTTAAACTGTTTTCCAGGTCGATTCGTTCCATTGCGTTAACGCTCATTTCTGGCGTATAAAACTGGAAGCAATGTCGACCACTTTCTTTTGCACGAAACATTGCTGTATCGGCATTTTTAAGTAACGTTCGCGCGTCCTTACCATCATCAGGATAAACCGCAATACCAATGGACGCACTCGTATACGTTTCCTGATCATCTAAACGCACATTATGTTCGAGTATGGTGGTTAAATTATCCGCGATTGATATCGCGTCTTCTGGGCCATCAATACTTTCGATAATAACTGCAAACTCATCACCGCCAAGGCGTGCAATGGTATCGGCGCGACGTAACGAACGCCCAATCAACTGCCCAACGGCCTGAATTAATTTATCACCCGCAGCGTGACCAAACGAATCATTAACCAACTTAAAATCGTCAATGTTTACCAACATTAATGCCATAGATGTACGACTACGTTCAGAACGAATAACAGACTGTTCCAGACGATCCGCAAATAACAAACGATTAGGTAAACCGGTAAGCTTATCGCGATAAGCCAGAAGCTCAACTTTACGTTCAGCAATAACTTTTTCTACGACAGATTTAACGCGATGTTTCAAAACCGCCCATTTAATGGGTTTGGTTATAAAATCGATAGCACCAACTTCGTAAGCTCTTTCCACAGACGCATCATCATCCAGTCCGGTGATCATCATGACGGGGATATCTGTGTGGCCTTTTTCTTTGATCTGCTGACAGGTAGTAAAACCATCGATACCTGGCATAACGGCATCCAGCAGGATAAGTGCAGGATGATACTTTTCGACAGCCTTAATTGCTTCTAGCCCATCTGACGCTTCTACGATATCAAAATCTTCTGATTCCAAAACATGACGTACCATCAAACGAATGGATGGGTCATCATCGGCAAGTACGACGACAGGTCTTTCCTCATATTTTTGGGTATCACTAAAGAGTGAGACTACATTCGACATAGGTACAGCTCCTGCTGATCGGTTTTTCGCGTGTGTATGAAAACACTAATACACACTAGCATTCCTCGAGTTTAGACCCTGCATTTATTATCTGCATGTATTTACTAATAAAAAGTTAATCTTTCTTTATAAAAATAATAGCTCAGAAACCTCTCAATAAAAATACCGCCTGTCCCACAATAATGACAAGTTAGCAGTAAAAGCACGATGAGTACTTATGATAAAACCAACAATCACGCATAATCATTTCAAACTTTTCTCTACCAGCTCGGTTACGTCATTAGAAAGCGTTGGTAGTGCGATCAGTCGTTGCAATTGTGACTTCATCAATTTCTGCCGTACATCATCGTAACGCTTCCAACGTGTTAGTGGTACACATAACCGTGATGCAATCTGCGGATTTATACTATTTATGGTCTCGATATACTGACCCAGTAATTGATAACCAAACCCACTGCTGTCATGGAAACACAAAGGATTCGCTGAACAAAATGCACCTAACAACGCTCGTACGCGATTAGGATTTTTAATATCAAAATCATCATGTTTAAACAATTGATCGATTCGTGTTGTAACGAGCGTAGTTGTCGACGTGTCTGACGCATCACGCAGTAAATAGGGAGCCGTTGCCTGAACAGTAAACCACTTGTCCATCACCAAGTTATCCTTTTGCCACTGCTGATAGAACTGCGCGATGACTTCTTCTGAACTTACTGTTTCATGATGCACCAATGACCTGAACGCCGCCATCTGGTCAGTCATATTATCTGCCGACTGAAACAGGTGTTTCGCTAACGTTTCGCCCTGCGCACCGAGGTACATCAAATAAGATAACGCCTGGTTGCGTAAAAAGCGTTCGCCCATTGCAGTAGGTGACAAGCTGTATTTAGTCTGAGCATTGTCACTGTACACCTGAAGCAAATCACTCTTTAATGCTTTCGCTAATTGCGCATAAATAAATTCGCGCGCTTGATGGATAGCATCGACCTCGATAACCGGCAACATTTCACCAATATACATAGCTGATGGCAATGTGATAGCACGAGCAATAAGCGCTTTATCCAGTGTTTGATTTGTTAATATCTTTTGGCAGGCGTCGATATAATAGTCAGGCAACGTCAGCTCACCACCCGATTTAATCGATTCAATCAACGAGAGAATCAAACGACTTGATAACTGCTGACCAGCTTCCCATCGACTAAAATCGTCTTTTTCATGCGCCATACAAAAAGCAAGCTCTTCATCTTCGCGCTTAAAGTTTAATTTCACCGGCGCTGAATAGCCTTGCAAAATGGATAACACTGGCTTCTCATTGATGTTTTTAAACTCGAAGTGCTGCTTGTCCTTAACCAGATTTAATACAACACTGTCTTCTGTAGAATCTTCCTGTACCAATAAAGACGCTGAGTTTTTATTGGTCAAGCCAATTTTGACGGGGATATGAAAAGGTAGTTTTTCTTCTTGCCCAGGTGTAGCGGATGTTAGCTGTGATAATTCCAGGCTATAGGTTTGTTTACTGGCATCATAATGTTCTTTCACCGTTATCTCAGGCGTGCCCGCTTGCTTATACCATCGCCTAAACTGTGTTAAGTCAACCTTACTGGCATCCTCCATGGCACTGACGAATTCTTCTGTGGTCACTGCCTGACC
>JAESSQ010000238.1 GCA_016764035.1 Gammaproteobacteria bacterium | reverse complement strand
TATCATTTGTTAGTGTTGCGGATGATGCAAATGTTGTTGCTGTAGCACCAACGTTTAAAACATCATCATCTGCGGTACCATTAGATACAGCATTGATGAAAACATTGTGACCTTCTGCATTGGTCAAAGTAAGCGTACCAGCACTACTATTTAGTGAAGCCGTAATACCTGTACTGTTACTTTCTGCATTAATTGCATCACGTAAGCCGCTGTAATCTGTTGTTGATGTAAGTGTATAAGAGATATTTCCAACACTTCCCTGGGCAACAGCTGAACCATCAACAGCAGATAATTCAAACGTTACGGTTTCACCTACTGCAACACCGGCTGCATACTGAATATCAGCAGAAGTAGATGCACTTGCAGTAACTTCTGTAGTATCACTTACTGTTTGAAACTGAGCAGCAATTTCTGCAGCCGTTGCATCGTTAGCATAAGTTATGTTCGCAGCTGCTTTACCCGTTACGGTTATTGTGTCACCAACTACATTGTTGGTATCCGCATCAGTTGCAGCACTAAGCGCACCTACGTTTAATATACTGGTCGTCTGGAACGCACCCATTGAACTTGCTGAGAAATTGCCTAATGTTACGGAAATGGTCTCATTAGCATTTGCACCAACCTGAAATTGTTTACCAGTAAAGGTACCATCAAGAATATTATTACCGTTAAAAGTCGTCTGACTTGCGATACGATTCATCTCAGCCGCAAGCTGTGTGATTTCTTTTTGGATGTTTACACGGTCAGCACCACTATTAGAGTCGTTAGCAGACTGAACAGCTAATTCACGCATACGCTGTAGGATATTTGTAGATTCCTGCATTGCACCTTCAGCGGTTTGTGCAAGTGAAACGGCATCGTTAGCATTTCTAACTGCCTGGTTAAGTCCTCGAATTTGCGAGGTCATTCTATCGACAATACCTAAACCAGCAGCATCATCTTTCGCGCTATTAATACGCAGACCTGTTGAAAGACGTTGAATTGACGTCTCTAGACCCATAGTTGTTCTGCCCACATTACGTTGCGCATTAAGTGAACTAATATTCGTGTTAATGACAAGAGCCATAATTTTTCTCCAGTGTTTGCACTACCTTCAATTAAATTTGATCAGACAGTACATAAATATTTAGCGGATATACGTATAAATGACATATTCACCGCCTCCAGTTAATTATTCGGCAAGTAAAATAATAACTTTAATATTTATGAGAATTGAATAATCGTCTATTAATTGGTGGCTGAACAGCCGGATAAACGAATCACATGCCATCATTAAGATGACGTATTACTAGAACAAGATATTACAGTTTACGTTAATACTTATAAAGTATTAAAATGTTTTTTATAATGATGTGAATTAAAAACAAATGTTTGTTCCGCTTCTATCGAGAACTCTAATATTTTTTGATGATTCCCCTTAACACCTAATTTATTGATGATATTTTGTGCTGCGTTTTTTGGTGACTCTATTAGATCGTCATAATCAATAGTAATTATTCTATTAGAAAGGACACTGTCCCAATGATCCATTAAACGTTCGTATTGATCATAATATGACGTGATTGTAGATATATCATATGAAAAATAATTTTCTTTTTGAAAGTTTTCAAAATAACATGACAATGTAACATCGCGTCGGTTACGTTTACAATGAATAATTTTTGCATTAGGAAACATTAAACTAATTAGACCTAAATGCAAAAAATTATTGGGCAAGTTATTTATGATTAGTGGCGATGTGTTAATACCTTGTTTCGTTGCCATATTATTTACATAATTTATAAAATATCTTGCATTATTTTGTATTACCCCACTGATATATTCTTCATTATACTCAGAACAATTTTTGTCTTTAAAACTAGAAAAATCTAGCCTATCGACAATTTCATTAATTATGTTTGATGTTCCAATAGAAAAATTATCCGTAAGTTCGACTAACATTTTCTCAATCATCGATTGCCCAGAACATGGCATACCGACGATAAAAACTGACTTATTTTCAACATTGGCGTCATCGTTTAAAAATATTTCGAATAGATTAGGCGTAAACGTTTTAATTATTTTTGTTATAAATTCAGTATGTTTGACTTTGTCAAATACAGCGCGTTTTGACAAATTTGCCACCATTATATTTGCAAATGCTTGATCGCATTTCTTCCTGGCATGATATAAGTGTCCAAGAGAAAAATAAAAATTACACCTGTTCTGTAAAGACAAATTACCTTTATTTAATAGCTCTTCTATGGTGTTTATATTATCTTCCGATACAGAATTAACATCTAACTTTACTATGCCATCAAAATTACGTGAATCTTCTGGATGTAATTCAAAGGCATATTTATAAAAATGTAACGCATAATCAAGATGATTCACACGCATATTTAGTCTAGCTAGTTCACCGTATACATCATGATTATTACCATCGACATCCAGTATTGACAGATAATGTATTATTGCCTCATCATAACGAGACAGACGTGTATAAACTAAAGCAAGGTTTTTATTAACACAGATATTATCTGGCTCGATGTCACAAGCTGCATCGAACATTTCGACTGCAATCGTTAACATACCGGCCTGCATTGCGATAACACCTACACCATTGAGAGCATGAATATTTTCCGGCTCAAGTGCAAGTGCTTCCTGATAAAGATATGTTGCCTGTACCAGGCTCTTACGTTCGAAATAAGTATCTGCTCTATCTATAAGTACAGACACTTTATTATTTACCTGTGATAATTGCTTATTACTGTTATTCATTCAACCATCCTAAATACAATCTATTTATTTGTAATAAACATTACAAATAGTTAAATAATGATAAGCCTTCAAGCCTCGAAAAGGTTTGTTGTGAAGCTTGTAATGCCAATAATTGTTGTTCAAAGCGGCTTATAGCTTCGGTATAATCAAGATCTTGTAACGACGAACGATTATCTTCTAATAAAAGCGTAAAGCTATCATTGGTATTCTTTTGGCCTTCAATCGTATTAATACGTGAACCAATTGCCGAACGCGTATTGGAAACTACCGTAATCGCTGAATCGATACGAGTAATGGTATTCGAAGAAGGCGTGTTTGTTTCGAGATCAGTAATAAAGTCATACACCGCATCAAACATGCTGGCATTTCCACCAACACCATCATCAACCTGCATGAAAACATCAGCACCCGTATCACCGACGGCAACGTACCTACTGCTACCTATTTGTATATTTCGTTGTCCCTGATCACCTTCATAAGTAAAATTACCTACACCATCATCTGTAAAGGGTTGTGTATCCGTTTTAAAACCAGCAAATAAATATTCACCGTTTGCATCTTTGTTATTGGCTAATTGAATGAGAGCATTAAGATGTTCTCGAACTTCTACAGCCACAACTTTTCTATCTGCCGAATTAAGTGCATCATTATTTGCGTAAACGGAAAGTTCTCTAATTCGCTGCAAGATATCACCGACACCTGTTAGCACCGTTTCTTCATTGACTAAACGTGCTTCTGCAAAGTCTGCATTACGTTGATATTGATTTGTCGTTGCAATAACTTGATTTAGATTTAATATTTGAATCGATGCTGCGGGATCATCACTGGGTGCTAATATTTGTTTTCCCGTTGCAAGTTGAAGCTGTGTTTTTGCGAGTTTCGATTGATTATTTAACATCGCCGTAACGGCTTGTTGGTATATTTGTGTGGATGATAAACGCACTGTTATCTCCGTACGACACTAAGTAGTGTCTCGAACAACGAATTTGCAACCGAAACAAGCTGTGCAGCC
>JAESSQ010000237.1 GCA_016764035.1 Gammaproteobacteria bacterium | reverse complement strand
TAATTACAGCCACAACCACCGCCACCGACACCGCTGCCACCAGTAGACGCTTCCTTACTGAAGTAAATATGTTCATCGGCAAATGATTGCATATCATCCTGTGGAAATTGCATCGCCTGTTTGGATAACACATCTTTTTCCCAGGACTTAACATCTTCCAAAATCAAAATATTACGGGTGGTTTCGCAACCAGATAGCAAGAACAAAGCACTTAATGTAAATATTATTTTCATAGGTTTATCACAAGTAAATATTTTAAAGTTGGCAATTAAATAAGGTATCTCATGCATAGCATCTAGCCAAAATAATTGTTATAACAACATCGCTTTCAACTAGAACAACGCAGGTTCACCAGCAACCGTTTCGTCGATAGCGGCATCACCCGCTGGATTACGGTCTGGATCGGCTGTTAATATTTCTGGGTTTTGCACACCAAAATACGAATATACAGAAGCCGCAACGGACATCGGTTCTATTTCGTAACTACCCGCTTGTGGCTCCGTCACCTGATTATTGGTTCCTGGGTCGCCGACACGTTCGGTACGGCCAACCACTTTACCCAATTGTCTGTTTGCGCCACCGTTTGCGGCACTGACCACACCGGCACCACCGATAGTGTACAAGTTCTGATTATTACCATGATCCCATCCTTCGGAATTATTCAAGTTCACACGGCGTCCAAAGTCTCCGAATACATTGATAACGATATTGTCAGTACGTCTATTGACACCGCCACCTGGTGTACCAGCCACACCCGCTGTTTGGGTACCCGAATATTTTATATGCAGTGCTGCCGATTTCAGCGCATCGAACAGCTGGCTCATTCGATCTGGATAATTATCGATGCCATTATTGTGGTCATCCCAACCACCCAGACCACCACCCACGGTAATATACATCGAGCTCGAATTTTCAATGGCAAGTGTTACTGCAGCTTGAATCCGGTCAGAGTAGCGATTGTTATTCGGATATGACATACGTGTCGAGCCATTAGGAAGCCCGAGTGTTGCCTGGTCTGCCAATTCAGAAACCGTCGGCAATATGCCTGATGCACTTTGAATAAGACCTATTTTCTGCGCCAGATATTCACGTAAATCATTCGAATTAATAACGTTCGTATAACGAGAATTGTAGCCAAAATCAGCCAACTTCTTACTGACCATGGCGTCCAGTTTTGTGGCATTACCATTATTCTGCCGGGTATAAGGGTCTTCTAAATCCTCATTGAGCGTTGTTCCTCTGAGCAACAGAGGCACGGCATAATCAGGGTCCGTGGCAAACACACGTGTCTCGCCCTCGAAAGAAACAAAAGGTAAAACCAGATCATCCATATCGACAGCAGAGCCATCTGCAAACGATGTTCCACCTTCAAAGCTGCCACGATTTTGATACAACATGGCCGCGACACGGGTTCCAACGCCCGCACTGTTTTCGATATCGAGTGAACCTTTCTGGCTCATCAGAATACTTTCACGATGCGAACGCGTACCATCTTTACGCTTCATCAACGTACGATACACCGACATATGGTTACCATCGAGCAGGAACTGCATATCGTCGCCACCCGCACCAGACCAAAAGCCGTTAGGCGTAATCAAACCACCTGATGGGTCATTCTGAAAACGCAAAAGTCCGCTGCCAAAGGCATTTGCATATGAATTTTGCGAACTAGAATCAATATCAACGATATTAGTCAGATTACCCGACAGTTCTGATGGGCCGCCGTACAGATAAATGTTAATCACCTGCGGCATAATAGTTGGTGCTGCAATTTGTGCACCGGCGTAGTCAATAGCCGCGTCGGCTGCCTGATACATCGTCGACAAATTAAAGGCTGTCGGCCATGTGTTTGGTAATACAGCGGATGCACCGACCGCAGCCATAGATTTAAGAAAGTTTCTACGTTTCATGCCGGCATTCCTCTAGTTGACAGACCTGAAATAATAAAACTCAGGTAGCCTTGTAATATAATCAAAAGTAATTTGCGCAATCTCGTCATACCTGCCCGAACGAACGATCTGATCGCCTACACCATTTGTCGTAAGATGATTACCCGTTACACCTGTCGCATAAACATCAATAAGATCTACCTTTTCAGACGCACTGGCTTTACGCTGCAAAGCACCTAAAAACAGAAAATCGATATAGTCATTCAAGGACATATTTGCAATAAATGTTTTTACGTCTGAACTACTATTGCCGGCATAAATAAAGCCATCATTATTGCCAGATGGGTCATAAAAGCTTCGGTTCATCAGAAACTCTTCACGCATAGACTTGTGATGATTCGCAAAACTTAGTCCATCGATAGGTACATTTGGAAGTCGGCCAATCTTGTATTCCATACTCGCCCAACCCATGCCATTTAGAAAAATCTGCTGGTCAGAGAATTCTGTCATTCTTCTAAATATCAATTCATCAACTTCACCTGCATTTTCACCAGGATGCCACTTCAAGGCATCGAGTAGTGGCATCATATTTTCTTCAAACGTTTTAGGACGTTCGATATTCAGCAGGTATTCTTTAGAGAAGATAATCGCGGTAAAAATATCTTCGAACGTCTGCGGCCCGCTATTAACGATGGCATTGATGATGCTGCGACGATAAGCAAGATTGTCGCCACGTAACTCGACAAAATAATTGAAAATGACTTCGACAACACGTGGAATAAGTAACGGGTGACCTGCAATAACATCGTAAAGATCATCACAAGTCGTAATGTAATTTGTTCCCAATATCAACTGGGGTGTCGTATTAGGAAAATCGGTGCGACGTAGCAGATAACCATCGTCTTCATTAGTAAGATATAGATCTTTACAGGCGATACCACCTCGGTATGAATCTACCTCCGTTTCAAACAAACCCAGATAAAGCTCATAAGCTTCCAGTGCATGGTTTTCTGCAGATCTTGATACACGCCAGCGTGCAAGTGATGGTAGATTAGAACGGACAATCTGACGGATCGTTGCGCCCTCTTCCAGTTTCAATACCAGAAAACGGTACATGTTCTGCACATCTGTAAAGTCCGTACTTTCCATCTCCTCAGCCGGTGAAAACATAATTGTATTTGTCAGGACATAGGCCATCCAGTGCACGAACATGTCTCGACTGATTGGGTATTCCTTAATACGCGCTAAAGGTAGTTGTTTTGCACGTTCATTATTTCGCGCATTTGAATCCGTATCAAAAAGGTATTTAGCATTATCTGGATCAGGGTTACCATCCGCATCAAGTCCATCAATAATGGAGTCATAGGTAAGTAACTGCGCATTACTTAAGTTGCTGGATAATTTATTTTGCGTTCTGATTAAAAACGACGAATCGACAGGCCGAAGATTTGTTATCCCTGCATTCATATCAAAAAAATCTTCCACAGCCACACCGCGAAACATCGTACCCATTAACTTATTAGCCACCATGTACTGCTCATCAGCAGACAAGGCATTGAACTCACTCTGAGACAAGGCAGTCGCAGCGCCACCCGCCTGAAAACCGGAATCACCTTCTGGCGAACCTGGGTCACACGCCGTTACCGCGATGGCGACAGTAATTAAGAAAAGAAATTTAATTTTCATTAGTAACGTCTCTTCACGCCTAATACTGGCGTAAGTTATATTTTAGAGAGCTACTTAACAACCATTAGTGGTTAAAAAGTAACCAAATATTATTAATGCGCTATTCACAAAATAATATAAATAATTTTTATTTTATAAATGCACATTACGGCGACAAAGCTAGAAAACACAATCGCTTGTAAACCTATAACATTTTGATTTTTAGGACATTTTTGACTACAAGAACAGCAGGCAATGTAAATTTAACCATACGATTCAACATTCGTAACGTTTTAGAAAACGCTTTAATTAACGAATGTTGAGTCGAGATAATACATGAATTATATATTTTTTGTTGAAATTTCGACAAATTTTGTCGTTTTTTTTTACATAGTGCTATATTCAAACTCTCAGATACTCAAATGCGTGTTTGAGCTATGATGACCAAAATTAAGCCAATTGCACAAAATAACTTCTCATAAATAAAAGACGTAAAACAAAATGCGTAACATGCTCGTGCTGTATATAAATCGATCATTTTGTAATTAACCCTGGAGCTAGTAATGCATATTTCCATGTACCGCAACACGATATTCTCTCTAATAATCTACTGCCTTATTGCACCATCATCGGCGTTTTCGGAAACACAAAAAGCACCGAATTTTTCTTTACCCGGGCAAAATAAAACCATTAATCTTTCACAGTACAAAGGGAAAGTTGTTTATCTGGATTTTTGGGCATCTTGGTGCGGTCCATGTAAGCGCTCATTCCCCTGGATGAATAAACTTCAGAAACAATACGGTCGTGATGGTTTTAAAGTGGTCGCTATTAATCTTGACACGTCAAGAAAAGATGCTGAAGAATTTCTTACAAAGATACCTGCTAATTTTGATATTGCCTTTGATAAAAAAGGAACAACCGCAAAAACATATAACATTAAAGCCATGCCAAGCTCATTTTTAATAGACAAAAAAGGCAGACTAGTACACAAAAGTATCGGCTACCGAAACGCAGAGAAAAAAATCATAGAACAAAAAATACAACAGTTAACCAGCCGTACAATTGTAGCCAAGCATTAGCAACGACAATAAAGTACCGTAACAAACTGACACATGGACGTGGCACCATTTTTTATAAACGTACCTGTATGCACATTTTTTAATTTCAACATAGAAATAAAATACGAGCACTGAATTATTTTAATCAAATTGAGAATGCCACCGATAAAAAATCAATCAGTTACCATCGAATCCATAAATCTATCAACATGGGCACGATGCAATAATGTTTGTTCAATACTCAGAAAATTCACTAGCAATGACAACCGCGTCGTAAAACGCTTAACAGCACTGCCCGCAAACCACACTAACTGTCATCAACAGTAACTTAAAAGTCGTCACACGACTTCCCGATAAAAGCTTGGAATTAACGAATATGATATAGTTTTGACAATTAATTTTGAGTGCTTGGCAAGTGAGTACGAAGGATGATAAAAACTTTACAGGACTGTTCACTATCTATTGGTTTAGATAATGCGTCTTAAAACCAACCCCTTCGCTAAACTGGTGGTACGTATCATAGCGTACTCGTTTATCGGCTGGTTTTTTCTCGGCTTCAACCCTTTCGGTATTGGCGATAAAACAGATCAGGCTACTCAGGATGCATTATATAAAGTTGCAGCGCCGTATTATCACTCGAATGCTCAGCAAGACATTGTCGTCGTTCTGCTTAATCAGTTATCAATAACCGAGCTTTACAAACGCGAAGCGATTGAAGCTAACGAATGGCCAATACGCTATCGAGATCATGCTTATCTTTTAAGCCGAATACTTAAATACCGTCCAAAAATGGTATTTTTTGATATCTACTTCAAGCAGCAACGTTCTACTGATGACAGCTTCGCTCAGTTCTTGCGACTGGCTAATCGTATGTCAAAAAAACACAAAAGTCCGCTGCTATTCGCGGGCGGTTATGAGGACGAAAAGTTTACAGCTATCCAGCACAAACTTGATGCGTTGGGTGAACTGGTCGTAACGGGGTGGGCAGGATACGATCAGGCCTACCCACTCAATGAC